>JAHFMQ010000037.1 GCA_023267775.1 Candidatus Kaiserbacteria bacterium
TCACTGTAGACGACCACTTCCTCATCCTCAGAAACATTCTCTGCTTTTTGTCCGATGAGTACTTTGATTCCTTTCGATTCAAGAAGTTCCGTTACAGGACTCGTCTCACGATCGGAACCATTAATTCGTACTCCTTGACTGAAAAGCATTTGTGCCAATGCTGACATACCAATGCCGCCTATTCCGATGAAGTACGCACGCTTAAATGTTGTTCCGGTATTACTCATGGGAGTTTATGAGTGCGACAAACTGATCACCGCGGTCGTATTCATTTTTAAACATGCCGAACGATGCAAATGCCGGAGAAAAAAGTATATTGTCGCCTGTTGTTGCTGATGAAAAAGCTTCTGCAACAGCTGCATCGAGCGAATCGTACACCGAAACACCCGAAATCCACTCGAGTACACGGCTCGTACCAGAGCCGGCAAGCAAAATAACTCTCTTCACTTCCGGCAACTTTGCCAAAAGCGTTCCCATTTCAAGATTCTTATCTGCCCCGCCCATAATGAGCACCGTATGCGCGGGGTCAAGCGCCGAAAGCGCGGCAAGCGTCGCTTCCGGCGTTGTTGCAGCCGTGTCGTTATAAATCTTCACACCGTTCTTTTCTGTAATAAGTTCAAGACGCCCTGGGACACCTGAAAATGCCTCGATAGCCTTGCGACTGACTGAATCATCAATATCAAGCGTACGAGCGGTGGCAAGTGCAAGTGAGGCATTGTAGCGATTATGCTGTCCTGGAATACGGAGCTTCCAGTCTTCAGGAAGTTTATCTTCACCAATCACGAGCGTTTTCGATTCAATTATTTCTCCATACGCGTCGATAATCGTCGGCGCGCATTGTTTGCCAAGTACAAGCGTATCTTCGGGTTTTTGAAATAGAAAAATATTTGCCTTGTCTGCCAAATACGCACCAGGATTATCTTTGTAATAGTTCTGGTGGTCTGGATAGAGCGTTGTGAAAACTGCGATATGAGGACTCATAGACGCTTCGCCCCATCCTTGGCACTGCCACGAATCCAATTCAAGAACAGCGGTGTGGGATGGCGTCACTTCTTTTAATAGAGCGAGTGTTGAAACGCCACGCACGTTGCCACCGAGAAGCACCTTCTTCCCCGCTTCTTTCAAAATCGCGTGAATCATGTGCGTCACAGTCGATTTGCCGCGAGTACCGGTAACGCCAGTGACGGGTATGCCGGAAAGTTCTGCAAACAAGTCCGCGCTCATGCGGACCGGTATACTGTTTTTCTTTGCTTCCGCGATATACGGAGAATCAAGCGGCACACCTGCCGCTTTGAGTATCAAGTCGCGCCCACGGAAATCTTCAAGCCGGTGTTCCCCAAGAACGAATTTTATATTTTTGAAAGACTCAAGCTCGGCGACCGAAGTTTCAAGCGCCTCCCGTGACTTAAGGTCAGTCACGATAAGATCGGCTCCGCACTCCGCAAGATACCGCGCATCGCCAACACCCCGGCCAAGAAGGCCGAGACCCATGACGGTAATCTTCTTATCGCGGAAATGCGCTGCTGCATCCATGAATCGAATCCTAGCGTACTTGAAGAAACCATGCACGCGACGCATCGTTGCGCCGTTGGGTGCGACGCTTCGTCGCGCTGTCGAGCGTTTATCTATTTACGCGTCCTGAGTATTAAAGTCCCTGATTCTTAGATTGGCGAGCGCGTTGAATAAGTTCATCACGAAGCTGTTCGGCAATTTCCCGCGAAAGACCAGGTAATTGCCCTTCTGCACCAACTCCAACAACATTCCTCCCAACAACAACAGAGCTCGCTCCGGCTGTTTGGATACTAAGATCGGATAATCCAAGAATACGAGCCCAGATACCGCGATAGATGTCAACGTTTTGAATACGCTCATAAGGGATTGTCACGTATTTCTTGCTGATAACTCCAGACTCTTTGCGAAAACCCGCGTCAACGAGTTCGTAACGATAAAAATGATAGGTGAGCTTTGCCCAAATAAAACCCCAAACTATAACAACGGGGATGAGGACCCACGACCACGCCAGAAAGGAAATGGCTTCGCCACCATCAATTAAAAGAAGGGTGGGTGCAACTATAAAACTCATAGTAAGTAACGCCATAGACAAACTTACAACATTGTTTATAAAAAAATACCAGACCGCTTTTGGATCGAGTTGCTTCATGCAGCCATCATATAACAAGAAAATTGGAATGCAAACGGTAAGGATCGAACCAAATATCAATACTTTGGTGCGTGTGCCAGGACTTGAACCCTAAAGGACTGCAGTGTAACTTGGGGGTTTCACCCCCAAGTTACACTCGCTTCGCTCTTGAGCACACTGAGAGGCTACGACTGCCCGAGCAGGTAATCTACGATTCGTTATTTGTGTACGGAATTACAGTCGCGGCGCTGTCAGCCCCATAATTAGGTTTATGGTAGCTAATTAAATGTGATGAATAGGGCAACGAACGGTGCCGCCAATAAGCTCATCACGAGCAGTGCCGCGAAATACATCAACATATCTAACACATTTTTAAAATCAAAAATTTTTCTGGCAGGTGACGTTATTGGAACTTGTGAAGTGGAGAGCGCTACCTGAACTTTTCGTTCATTAAGCGCCCACCACCATACGACAAAAATCCACATCAACGCAATAACAACAGCAAAAAAAGCGTTACGCTGGAACCAAAGACTAGAAAGACCATAAAGACTTGCAAAAATTGTGTTGAGAATTGCCAATACAGTTTTTATGAATTTTTTGATATTACCCATGGAAAGATAGTAGCACACGATGAACAAGTATCATGGGGCTTGTGCGTGTGCCAGGGATCGAATCCTAAAGGTCCGACTTCGCTGGATTGCGACTTGCAAATCAATCGCTTCGCTCTTGAGCAAACTGGGAGCCTTCTCCCGTCCGCGTATCAGGCGGATGCTCTACAGCGAGGAGCGAGGTGGAAACGAAAGTCTTCTTTCGATTTCTAACCGAACGACGATGATGAAAACTTTGCTTCTTTCTGTATTAGCAAAGTTTACTGGCTGAGCGAGGCGGCAAAAGCTTACCATCTGAGCCAAAACGAATGTCCTCATTCGATTTTGCGAGGCAAGCGTAGGGAGAAAACTTTGCCGCCTATATAGGCGGCAAAGTTTACCAGCTGAGTAAATGGCGTGCTGTGCTTTGTGCAAGTGCCAGGGATCGAACCTGGGACCGTCCGCGTATCAGGCGGATGCTCTACCAGCTGAGCTACACTTGCACAAAGCACACCACTTCTTACTGGATTCCAGCATCCTAACAGAAATCCCCACCTCATTCCAGCAATTCCTGAAGCAGGCATATACTGGAATCATCAATGGTCCATCGTGGAAACACGCGTGAACCGAAAAGAATCCGAAATGTACGGATGTCGACTTTAGCTGACAAGCTCCGTCGGCATAAGAATAAACGCCGCATTTGGCGAAGATGTGTCGCTCGACTGACGCTCATTCGGTTTGAACAGATAACGTATGGAGCCGCCTCTCTTGAGGCGGCTCCATACTTAGTATTTAGAAAAGATGTTTGTGTGCGCTCTTTTGTTCCGCCTATTCCCGCGCTCGGAGCGTCAATTGAGCGCTCCGAACGACGTACCGGGATACGTTATCCGGCTTCCGAGTACCGTTTGGAGACGAGTACTATCTCTCTATTTTCCGAAGAAAATAATCGACATGATATTCCTTTCGAGAATATCGGTTCCATTTCGGATATGTTCCACGAGCAGCTTCCGCTACCCGTGCCTTGTTCATGAGTTCCCCCACGTTTCCATGGGGCATGGACTATATCTTCATCCGGCTCTTTTCGAAAAAAGAACCGGGGCCAACGTTTTATAGCGCTGTTTCTCCGACTTCAGCCGGCACTTTCGCTATCTTCCTCCGTTGCGCGACGCAACGGAATCCAGTCTCTACGGGGCTAAGGAGAATCACTTATTCAACCAAGTTTATATTTCATTGAAGGTAACATGTGCTCACGGATAAGATTCGCAAATGCTTCACGCGAAGCCCTAGTATAAATCGCAAGACGATAATACTGATGATTGCGCTCTAGCGTACAACGAATACCATGTACAGCACCTATTACTCTTGCCAACAACATATTCTCAGCTTCTGAAAACGATTGCGTATTGAGATTATAGCCGGATATTTTACCCCGCTTTATTTGCACATTTCCATCGTCCATAAACCAAATTGCCAAGGTTATTGGATTGGATAGATACTCTGCAATCATTTCTGGAATTACTTTCTTTCCATTTCGATAAAATATCTGATGCAGTTCTGACAACGCTTTGTGACTTATGGTCCTAAACCATACAGAACGTGTCTTTTCATAGTATTGCGGCGGAGTAAGCACGAGAGGTTTTAAAACCTCATAGATCCACCGCACGTACTCTTCTTGATCTTTTGAGTGGCGAATACCGAGGCGGTAATTGGTCTTTGACCAATTAGCTTCGAGATGCGCATCACCCAAAATAGATCCGATGACAACTGCTTTTTGATAATTATCGAGCACCATTCGCTTTCGTTCACGAATGTTGGCGGAATAAGTGATTCTCCCAGCTTCCCTCGGTATTGCCATCGTACCTCCAGTATAACCTGAAGAGGAAGGTTTCACCGATTTCAGTTGGATTTTTCTGTCAGATTACTCTTGACAGGTCGCTATGTTTGTTTCTCAACAAAACGACTTAGTCCTTGTCATTGAATTTGCCGTAGTCCTGCGCAAGGCAGACCTTCGGGCACCCCCAACTCCCTTGACTTGACGGGCGGTGAGTACAAGACTTGAGAACGTATTCACCCCGGTTTAGCTGACCCGGGATTACTAGCGATTCCGGCTTCATGAGGTCGGTTGCAGACCTCAATCCGTACTGGGGTCGGTTTTATAAGGATTGGCTCCGCCTTGCGGCATTGCAACCCGTTGTACCGACCATTGTATTATGCGTGCAGCCCAAGATATCAGAGGGACATGCTGATCTGGCGTCATCCCCACCTTCCTCTCCCGTGAGGGAGCAGTCTCGCCTGGCCATATAGGCAACAGACAACGGGGGTTGCGTTCGTTACCCCACTGAAGGGAACAGTTCAAACCACGAACTGACGACGACCATGCATCACCTGTCCAGCACCCTCGAAGGCTCCGTCCCTTTCAGGTCGGATGCAGCTGGATTTCTAATCTTGGTAAGGTTCTTCGTTTGTCGACGAATTGAGCCGCATAATCCACCGCTTGTGCAAGTCCCCGTCTATTCCTTTGAGTTTTAATCTTGCGATCGTACTACCCAGGCGGCTCGCTTACCGCGTTAGCTTAGTCTCACAGAGGGTCGATACTCCGTAAAACGAGCGAGCAACGTTGAGGGCCAGGACTACTGGGGTATCTAATCCCATTCGCTACCCTGGCTTTCGTGTTTGAGCGTCAGGAACGTACCAGTGCATTGCCTTCGCCTTTGGTGTTCCCCATGATATCAACGGATTTCACCCCTCCACCATGAGTTCCATGCACCTCTCACGCCCTCGAGCCATACCGTTTCCCTCGCAGTGACCAGGTTGAGCCCGGACATTTAACGAGAGACTAATATGGCCGCCTAGACACCCTTTACGCCCAGTGATTCCGGGTAATGCTTGGAGCCTCTGTATTACCGCTCCTGCTGGCACAGAGTTAGGAGCTCCTTATTCATCGGGTACCGTCAGATTCACCCAGCACTCAACGTTCATATATTTCCCTTGCAGACATTCGAGAGTTTTTAACATCTCGATATCAGCGTTGAGTGCTGGGTAAACTTCGTCCCCGATAAAAGATGTTTACGTACCAAGGCACTTCATCCATCACGCGGCGTCGCTCCGTCAGACTTTCGTCCATTGCGGAATATTCTCGTCTGCAGCCTCCCGTAGGAGTATGGACCGTGTCGCAGTTCCATCGGTGGGGGTCAGCCTCTCAGCTCCCCTAAGCGTCGTAGCCTTGGTAGGCCGTTACCCTACCAACTAGCTGATACTACGCAGGCCGCTCCCAAAGCGAAAAACCTTTACCCTTGCGGGACTATCGGGAATTACCCAACCTTTCGGCTGGCTATGCCCGACTTCGGGGGATGTACCTACGTGTTACTACCTCGTCTGCCGGTTTTCCTTGGACCTGTCTTGCGACAAGCCTAGGTCCCCTTGACTTGCATGACTTATCCACGCCGCCAGCATTCACCCTGAGCTAGGATCAAACTCTCATTAAGAATAGGCGGAACAAAAGAATTCACACATCTTTTCTATTTCTACTTTCTCGCACGTATGTAATTGTCAAAGGTCAAAAGAAAACCCGTCACGCTACATAGCGGGACAGTGAGAGCAATACTATAGGAACGCCCTAGAGGAGTCAAGATGCCAGATACGTTTGGACCTGATATTTCCCTCTTACCCGGAGATATGGCAAACTGCGGGAGGCAGACGTAGTTCTTAACCTAAACACAGAGAGGAGGTGTATCCAGTGGAGAAAGAACAGGAGTTAGTTACCGAAGCGGGTGACAATCGCGCCAAACGGTATGCGGAGGAAGTGGAGGCTATATGCAGGCTAGCTTCTGAAGGACCTGGTGATGTAGCAATCGAAGAAGTGACTGATCCCATTTCTCGACTTCTTACTCTATGCAACCTTATCCCGGGTACCGATTCCTTAAAGGAATATCTTCGGATCTTTCTCAGCTCAGGTGGTGTACGAGAATTCCCTCGCCATATCCATATTGATGTGGACAAAGGAGCGTATGGGCTGTTTACTCAGTCGCTTGTGCAGCAATTTGAGTTGATGCAAATTCTGATTCACCAACCAGTCAACATCGATGTCACATTAAAAAGTGGTGATAAAGATTCTGCTAAGAAATTGTACCGGAGACTGAAACGGTGGAAGAACCAGTACGAACGGAAGTATGAAGAAAAGGTTGCGCACGGAATCAACATGAGCGCTATTGAGAAGGAGCTGAAACGAGTAAGTCCATCTCTCAGGAACATCGAATAAAGGGTCGTCATCTAAGCAGGTGACGGCCCTTTTTATTTGAATACACATTCTTAAATGTGAAAGTTGCACAGGACTTGCGAAGCAGTATAGTGCATTAAACCGTCAACCTTGCCTTGCCTGCAAGCGATTGCAGCAGGTTTTGCGTTGTTCTAAGTACGAAGCTTTATTTAGCGAACCGTTTTGCAAGCGGAATCAAAAGGGGTGCCGCAAGAAGAATTGAAGAGTACGTACCAGCGATAACGCCGACAAGCATAACGAGTGCAAAATCTCTCGTTGCTGCAGCTCCGAACAGAACCAGCGCGCCGAGCGCGAGAACGACCGTGAGCGACATATTTATAGAACGAGTCATCGTCTCACTAA
>JAHFMQ010000005.1 GCA_023267775.1 Candidatus Kaiserbacteria bacterium
TTGCTGTAACCAGAGTACTTCGTTGCCGTGAGAGAAGACGAAGAAACCGTAATCGTGTTGCCAGATACAGTTGAAATGGCGCTGCCGATGCGGTCACCCGAATTAACTCCTTCTGTATCAGCGACAGCGACTGAAACACCGACCAAGACGGTCTGTCCATTGGTCATCGATGTTCCGGCTGCTACCTTCGCATCGGAGTAGATGTCCACAACCGCGACGGTACCGCGCTTGAGGATCATCTGTGAACCGAAGGTAAACGTAGTCGTACCACCGTTTGCAATGTCCTGGGTAGAGCCGATCTGAACACCGTTCAAGAAGACTTTACCGTTATCAAGACCAGCCAAAGCGGAAGCTGTTGATGAGGCAGTAATCTGCTCAATCTTGAGGTCATCACCTGTTGCACGGAACTCGAAGCTACCCCACTTTACGTTCGTTGCATCAACTGCGACGTTTGACGTAGGTGAGTTTGCTGCGCGAGTGACTGAAAGCGCAACGCCATCAATACTATTCGCGGTAGCTGCGGTACCAGTAGTGATGTCCACTGCGGCGTTGAGATCAACGTCGATGAAGCGAACATCCGCTTCGCGGCGAATCTGGAAGTCAAAGGTTTCCCCTGAACCACCGACGATGTCGCCCTGCACGCGGATTTCATTGCCGCCGGTCTCAAGACGAACTGGGTTCGCCGAAAGATCGAAGGTTACTTTCTTGCCAACCGTTCCTGAGACAGTAGCCCCAACCTGAGTTCCCTTAACGAGAAGTTTCAAGTTCTGGAAGTCCGCATCAACAGTCGAACCGCGGTTCTCAAGCGTAATTGCTTTGAGCCATACTGCGCGAATTCCAACTGTTGCTGTGGTCTGGAAGAGTGTCGTGTCAGTTCCCGGCGAGAAGGTGCTGTTGCTTGGAGTTATATTGCCGAGAGCAACTGTCGCAAGCGAAGCAGACGAGACCGTCTGTGTGTAGCTGTTTATCGGGAACGAGACAGATGAATCAAGCGTGCCAGTCGAGCTAAGTGCTGTGAGCTGGACACCGATTTGCTGGCCTGACGTAGAACCAGCGATGTCAGCGCGGACCGAAACAGTTACCATGCCACCTGCCGGAACCGTGAAGATGCCGAGAGTGTCATTGAAGGTAAAGGTCGAGCTGCTGATACCTGCTGGGTCTGTGATACGAGCCTCACCCTTGAAGAGATAGACATTCGAAAGTGCTGAGTCCGTTGAAACGCCAATGCGCTTAAACGAAATGTTCGTCACTTTGACGTCTGCACCAGTTGGATTCGAGAAGGTGTACTTCGCGATTTCCCCTGTTGCTTGAGTCTGCACGAGTGCGACGTTATTCGGAGAATCCGGTGCGAGCATGACCTTGAGGCCGTTACCCGTTACTGGAGTCGTCGACGGGCCTGTTGAAGGGCCAGTCGATGGGCCAGTTGACGAGGTACCGCCGAATGCAGCGCGAGACTTGGCACCGAAGTAGCCAGCTGCAGGCGAAACGCCTGCTGCTTTTTGCCAAGCTATAACGCCAGCTTGCGTGAGCGAGCCAAAGTAGCCCGTCGCGTTTGCTGACATATAGCCACCCGCCTTAAGAGCATTCTGAAGGCAAGTGACGTCTGCACCTGTCGAACCTGTCGTAAGGTCTTTTGTAAAGGAGCAAGCTGAAGACGACGGAGTTGTCGGCATCGAAGGCGTGCTTCCTGTGAGAGAGGCCTGTACGTTTGCGATCGTCGATGCGTCAGCACCGAACGAAGAAAGGAGCGAGAGGATCGATTGGATCTGCGAGCTCGTCAGAGCTGCCGCGTGCGCCATAGGCGCGAGCGAAAGCATTGATGTCGCCATTGCAAGACCAGTCGCTACTGCTGCAACCTTTGCGATCGCTTTTGTAGTTACTATTTGCATAACAATTGTTAAGAATTTAGGGAGCACATAATAATTAAGTTTGTGAGAGCACGCGCACATTCACTTTCACACTACCCCACAGCGCGCGGTATCGACCAGCACGCCATGGGTTAGTTGGTAAGGGTTGATGTCCAGCCCCACTTTTACTAATGACGTTCGTCATTAATGATGCGCGAGTGATTAAAGTTCAATGAAGAACTTCCACTTGCCACTGAACCTCGTCAGTAAAAGTGGGGCTGGACTATTCATTTATCAAAGTACGCCCTTTCGGGAACACATAGAGTTCCCGTAAGGACTAAGGGTCAGTATACAGCTGGGATTGGGATATTCCTCAGTGTTTACTGTGGATAACAACAAGGTAAATAGGCACGTAAAATAGGCCGTTCCCGGCCTTTTCAATTACAGTACCTATATCCCAGTCGATACCACGAGAGAGATGTTAGCAAATCTAACTAATGAAGTCAAAATTTCTGTTGGGTGACCGGAACCACCTGCATTCATGTGTTTATTAGAGAATAGGTGCTCCAACGACGTTCTCCTTGTTTTACAACAATTCCTGCGCCAATAAGCGCAGTAAGCTCGCGCTGAATTGTTTTTTCAGAAACATCGCGAATAAGGGTTGAAATGTCTTTTATGCTTGCGCTGGCTTTATTTTTCATAACGGACAAAATAGCTTCACGTCTGTCCTTTATATTACTGTCCGATACATCTCTAATGTCCTTTAAATGTCCTTTATCAATACTTGACGAAGGAGCTGTGGGACGTCTTGGTACTACTGAGCTCGATTTGCGAACTGCAACGGATTCATTTCTGGCCGTACTCTTGGCAATCTCAGAGAGCGTTACTGTTTCATCGATTAGAAGTCGAGGTTCTTCGTAAGAAGCAATTTCTTGCAGCAAAATATGGGCTTCATGGGCAATAATTTCAGTGTTCATGGGCGAAAGAAGCCCTCCTGTCCGCGCGATAGAAAGAATGGAAGAAAGCGCCAGAAGATCACGTGAGAGTGTGGCACGAGCAACAAGAGGTGACTGCACGGCAGCATCGATTAATCCGATTGCAATTTGATCAATTCGGTTTCTCAAGGACACTGAACCAGCGAATGCCGGAGTTACTAAGTGTAGTGCTTTTGCAAGACGTTCAGTCTTTTTGTAAATAAATACCCTTCTTATGTCCTTTTCAAAAACATTATTAAATATGCTTTTTTCTAAGACAAAATCTTCACTATGCGCAACTTTATTCTTCGATTGAGTGTGTCGGATTTCAGTGTTTTGTCCTATATCTGATGTTCCGTGTCCCATATGTTATAGGGCAGTATACGTCTATGAGATGGGTGCGCAAGTCTTTTAGCACCAACACTCCTTACGGGCGTTTGATTCAATAGGTCTAAGACTTTAACGGATACCTCACTAAACCCTTTTGGTGCGGTAATCCATGCATCGAAATCCGGCAATTTATCGTTATTTTCACTACGAATTTTGACGGGTGATGTTACAATAGCCACATACTATATGGCTCGAAAAAACGGTAACGGAAAGCGCGGACGCGGTCGTGAAGAAGATGTTAAAGAATACGATCTACTTGTACGATACGCCTCCGCAATCGTATTCCTTGCCGCAGGGGTTCTCCTCATGCTTGCGATATTTGGCGCCGCCGGTCCGGTCGGAGAGAGTGTGTTTGCGACGAGTTACGCCATAGTCGGTATCGGTGCATTCTTATTGCCGACTGTATTAATCTTGATCGGACTCTACGCAGGATTTGGTCGACCGACACTTGAGCCTCTAACCGCTTCCGGTCTACTTATTATCAGTGCTTCCGTACTTGCGTTTGCAGGACTCTTCCCTGATACGGATTTCGGCGGCATAGCCGGCAGCTGGGGAGCACAACTGCTCACCGGTTTTTTTGGATTTTGGGGTGCCATGGTGCTCTTGGTCGCAACTATTGCTATTGGTATCGCCATCATAAGTGATATTGAGGCGATCGGTATCTTCCTCGGTGAGAATATCCTGTCGCTATGGGATCGTATGCGTTCTCGACGCGATCAGAATGAAGAAGATTTTGATGATGAGGAGCTTTCAGTGGTTGGCATACCCGAAGATGGTGAAGACGAAACAGAAGATGGAGATGTTGAGCCGGAACGAGTTGAGCATGAACCAGTCGTAACGGTTTTTAACCGTACGGAAGGTCGGCAAGGAACTGGTATTGCAAACTTTGACGCGGAATACGAAGCGCCGCCGCTTTCAATACTTGGAGTAGATCGTGGTAAGCCGGGCGTCGGTGATATTAAAGCGAACGCAAATATCATAAAACGAACATTTCAAAACTTTGGCATCAATCTCGAGATGGATGAAGTTTCTGTAGGACCAACTGTTACCCGCTACGCAGTGAAGCCTGCTGAAGGTGTCCGTCTTTCAAAAATTGTTTCGCTTGCGAACAATCTTGAACTCGCGCTTGCGGCACATCCGGTTCGCATCGAGGCACCCATTCCAGGAAAATCATTGGTTGGCATTGAGGTGCCTAATACTGTAAAAGCAATGGTCGGCCTTGGCGGACTTCTTGGCGCGCCAGAATGGAGCGATAGTACGAAACCGCTCCTTGCGGCGCTTGGTCGAGACATCGCTGGCACGCCGCACTATGTAAATATTTCGAAAATGCCGCACGGTCTTGTAGCTGGAGCAACGGGTTCAGGTAAGTCAGTTGCGATTCATGCAATTATCACCTCCCTTCTCTACCGAAACGGTCCTAATCAACTCCGCTTTATCATGATTGATCCGAAGCGTGTCGAGCTCACCGCCTATAACGGCATTCCTCATCTTCTTACTCCAGTCATCACGGACCCAAAGAAAGCAATATTTTCTCTGAAGTGGGCGGCGAAAGAAATGGAACGCAGGTATGACATTCTCCAAAAAGAAAAAGTTCGCGATATCGATTCCTATCATACGAGCGTCTACGAGCCCGCTAAGAAGAACGATCCTGAAGACCGGCCTGAGGCACTTCCCTACATCGTAATAGTTATAGATGAGTTGGCGGACATCATGCATAGCTTCCCACGAGAGCTTGAGGCCTCTATCGTGCGCTTAGCGCAGATGTCGCGGGCTGTCGGTATTCATTTGGTACTCTCCACACAACGACCATCAGTAAACGTGATCACTGGCCTTATCAAAGCAAACGTGCCGACACGCATGGCACTCCAAGTCGCATCCCAAATTGATTCGCGAACTATCCTTGATGGCTCAGGCGCTGAAACACTTCTTGGTGCAGGCGATATGCTCTACCTTTCAAGTGATATGCAAAAACCAGTGCGTATCCAAACTGCTTTTATTAGTGAAGGAGAAGTGAAGAAAGTCGTGAGTTATATCAGAAGTCATAATGCAGGAGATCTTTCAAGTATCGACTTCGGCGGTAGTGGCACTGGATCAACAAGTGAACCAAGTGATGTCATCGGACTCACGAGTGATAATTTTGATGACGAAGAAATTGACGATGATCTTTACGCTGACGCTCGAACTGCAGTCGAAGAGGCTGGACGCGCATCGACCTCATACCTGCAACGGAAGTTAAAAATTGGCTACTCACGAGCCGCACGGCTCATGGATGTACTTGAAGCAAAAGGTGTCATCGGTCCCGCAGACGGATCTAAACCTCGTGAAATACTTACCGTTCAGTCCGTCGGGAAAAAAAGTGAATCGTTTGGTATGGATGAGGAGCCTGATCATACCGACCAATCATTTTAATATGACCAAGTATGTGACCTTTGCAGTTCTCATTAGCCTTGTGAGTTATGGTCTTGTAGAAGCTTGGCCACTCATGATAGGTCCTACCCTTTCTATCGAGTCCCCAACTAATAACGAATCCTCTCCCGACGGCATTGTGACTATTAAAGGAAAAGCTGAGCGAGCAGCGGAGCTGACGCTTGATGGCGCACCAATCCTTCATGAAGAGGACGGTAGTTTTTCGCTTATTCTTACATTTCCCCGTGGAGGATCTATACTTACCTTCAGGGCCACTGATCGGTTCGGGAGGTCGTTGACTTCCACGCGGAATATTTTCGTACCGGGATAAACCTTCACTTAGCGCTTAATAATCACATTGTATGGCCTTCAAAAAATCAGCGAAAGAGAAAGTGTTAAAGACTGTTGCAGCGGCAAGCGTTAATAAAGATGAAAGACAAAAATCAATTGAACAAGCCTTAAAAGAAATTCGCACGAAATTCGGCGATGAAGCTATTGCGACCTATGGCACAGGAACTCCGCAAAAAATTCCTTCCATATCAACCGGGTCAATTGGTCTTGATGCGATTCTTGGCATCGGAGGTCTTCCCCGCGGACGCATCATTGAAATATTTGGACCTGAGTCCTCAGGCAAAACCACGCTCGCACTCCATGTTATTGCCGAAGCACAAAAAGCTGGAGGTATCGCGGCATTCATCGATGCTGAGCACGCGCTTGATCCTGAATACGCCCAACGTATCGGTGTAAAACTTCCTGAACTTCTGATCTCGCAACCAGATACCGGGGAACAAGCGCTTGATATCGTCGAGAGTCTCGTAAGAAGCGGAAATGTCGATGTGGTGGTCGTCGACTCCGTTGCAGCGCTCACACCAAAAGATGAGATCGAAGGAGAAATGGGCCAGCAACATATGGGCAAGCAAGCACGGCTTATGAGCCAGGCGCTTCGGAAACTTACGGCAATCGCGGCGCGCAGTAAGACTATTGTAATCTTCATTAATCAAATCCGTATGCAGATAGGCGTCATGTTCGGTAATCCTGAGACGACTCCCGGAGGTAAAGCGCTTAAGTTCTACACTTCCGTGCGGCTTGATATTCGCCGTATCGCGTCAATAAAGAAAGGGGAGGAAGTAGTTGGTGGCCGTGTTCGTGTAAAGGTAGTTAAAAACAAAGTTGCCGCTCCCTTTAAAACCACTGAATTTGATCTGCTCTATAACGAAGGCATCAGCCGCGAGGGCGAACTTATTGCGCTTGGCGAAAAATACGAAATTATCTCGAAGAGTGGCGCATCCTACAAAATGGGTGAGGTTTCGCTTGGCAAGGGCTATGACGCAACGCGAGTGTTCCTGCGGGAGAATAAACCAATTTCAAAAGACCTTCTGAAACAGATCCAGGGGAAGTTACAAGACGATTAACCGAGCACTGGCACGAGCGCCGACGAAATAGTTCGAGCAGTTTCTCGAGCTAGGTAGATAACCGACGCAAGTGTGAAGACTGTAAGCGCCTGAACTATCGTGCGTGTATGGCTGAATGCTGCCAAATAGAAATGTGGGAGTTGGAGAAAGTCCTGCGGTGCATTCTGAAATACACGAGCAACCCATACCTCCCTTCCAATACCCCATAGGGTAAGTATGAGGATCAGCGAAGCGATAGTTTCCATGGAGACAAGTGGCCGGAGCGTGCGTATGATACGCACACGACGCATGACCGTACGCTCAATGGGTGAAGGATTATTCATAATGTTGCTTGTCATATATTTGTTTAAATAGTTTTTTCGCACGATGAATCCTGGTTTTTACGGCAGGAATTGAAAGGTTCTCTACCTCGGCGATCTCTTCCTGGCTCTTGCCCTCAATGAACTGTAACCGCAATATCTTTGCTGCGGTTTCAGGGAGTTTTGAAAGCGCCGCAAGCACTTCACTCCGAAGTGATAAATCTTCAAGGAATTCGGCCCGAGAGTCCGGTAATGACTCATAGTGTTCGGGAAGAAGATCTGCTCGTTTCCCTCGCTCTGTAGTTATAGTGCGATATTTCGTATATGCCACACGATTGAGAATGGTGTATGCCCATGAGGAGAAACTGGCACCCTCTTGAGGATGATATTTATCCGCATAGAGATACATCTTCGTAAAAGCGTCTTGCACCGCTTCCTCCGCATCCTCCGGAGAGAACAGGATGGTACGGGCGCGCCGTAAAAGAGGCACTTCGTACCGACGCACCAGGACGGAAAAGAGCTCCGGTTCTTTAGTCACCCGCACGATTACCTCGGCGTCTGAGAGCGCGTTTATGTCCTCTAGAGTTGAAAAACTCATAATGCCCTGTATCATACTCTTATCCCCGTGAGATAACGAATCTGGTCGTTTGTTGTAGCCTGCAGGAAACCTGTATGGAATCCGACGACTCCGAAACTTGCTTTCGTTACCTCGTATCTCATGGGGTACTTTTTATAACCCGCCCGCAGGGGCTCTAGTTTCAGATCCATGGCCGTACTGTCATACAACGAAATCCTTCCCAAAAGCATCATAAATTACAACAACGAGCCCTATGAAGTTCTTTCGGCTCATATTTTTCGCATGCAACAGAGAAAGCCAGTGAACCAGACGAAACTGCGCCATTTGGTTTCTGGGAAAGTGACCGAGGTCTCCTTCCACCAAAATGAGTCCGTCACTGAAGCAGATATTGAAAAAATGCAGGCACAGTACCTCTACTCAAATCGGGGTGAGAGCTGGTTCGCGGAAGAAGGTAATCCAAAGAATCGCTTTTCCTTCCCTACCGATTCTGTACAAGAAAAAGTTCAATGGCTCATGCCAAATTCTTTGGTTGAAATACTGACGTACGAAGAGAAGCCAATGACGGTTACCATTCCGGTAAAAGTCGATCTTGAAGTAAAAGATGCGCCGCCTGCCGTGAAAGGAAACACGGTTTCTGGTGGTAACAAACTCGCCGTGCTCTCAACGGGCGCGAAAGTAAATGTCCCGCTTTTCATAAATCCTGGAGACATTATTCGTATCAATACCGATTCAGGAGACTACACCGAACGAGTTGAGAAAGCATAAGTCAAAAAATATAAAAAGGAGAGTCGGACTCGGCACCCCTTCGGGTACGACGAGACGTCGCCTCATTCAGCAGAATGACCTACTGGGTAGCGGCTCGGAGCGCTCTCCTTTTTATATTTTTTGACGAAAGCCTCTACGCAGCTACGTACGGTAGAAGTGCCATGTAGCGAGCGTGCTTGATGGCTTGAGCGATATCGCGCTGTTTCCCTGCAGGAATTCCCGTGCGCTTTTTTGAAAGGATTTTCGCATGTGGATTGGTGAACATCTTCAGGTAGGCGACATCTTTATAGTCGATAAATTTCTTAAGTTCTATTTCTTCGCGTTCACTTTGATATGCCATATAACTATATTTAAAAAGGAATGTCCTCTGGATTAATTTCTTCATCGGGATACTTTATCGCTTCCTCATCACGTGGTGCCCCGTCAGCCGGCGACGTCTCGCTACGAGACGTGCCGCTGCCCCCTGCTGCAGGGCCCTTACCACCGTCCCCAAATTGAAAATTATCAACGACAATTTCAGTACGGTATTTTTTCTGCCCTTCGCTTTCCCATGAACGTGTCTGAATGCGCCCCTCCACAAAGAGCGGGCGGCCTTTCTTCATGTACTGAGCAATAACCTCAGCCGTTCTGCCAAATGCGACGATGTTATGAAACTCAGTCGCTTCTTGTTTTTGCCCATTCTTGTCTTTGTAGGTTCGATTCGTAGCAATACCAAATGATACGAGCTGTTGTCCCGATGGCAATGCTTTCAACTCCGGATCTCGAGTCAAGTTACCGTACAGGAATACTTTGTTTAGGTACATGATTAGATAGTAGAACTCTCAAGCGCGACATCGAGCTCCGCGCCAAGTACTGCCTCTGGATCCTCCGTTGATTCAGGAGCTTTCATAGAAAGTTCCCTTATTTCAACAGAGTGACGAGCTGCGTCTTTTGTCGTTATGAGATCAATAAACCGGACAATACGCTTCTCTGCGCCAGCCATTTTTACTACGTCTGCATGGTTTTCGGCTGAAGTTTCGTAGACGATCCAAGAAAAATAGGCTGAATCAAAATCACGTCGACCGGCAACCTCCTGGCGGGAAATAGTGTAGGCAAGCGGTATTTTTAGTGGCTCACTTTCAGCGACAACCGTCCCTTTCTCTGAAAGAGAATCACGGATCGTTTGGTACGCCTTCTTCACTTCCTCAGTCGGCAACTCCGGATCAAGGTGAAAACCAAGTTCATAGACGCGAAGTTCTGAACTCTCGGTTTCGAGAGCCTCAGACGCACCCATCTTCCCATCGTGATTTTTCGCCATATAGTAGCGGCATCCTATCACGGGTTTTTGTGACCCGCAAGGATGCCTTCTTGCCGAATTCGTTAGGGTAATGAGAATAAACGCTGTGCGTTAGCGAGAAGTGCCGCCTGAATGGTTTGCTGATCTTCGGCGCGAATTGAGGCGATCTGCGACACAACGTCTACTACCGAAAGAGGGTCATTCCTTTGGCCTCTCCGAGAACTCGGCGCGACATACGGAGCGTCAGTTTCTGAAAGAATGTTGCTTAACGGAACGGACTGTATGACCTTATCGTAGTCACGAGCGAAGGTGATGACTGCGGTGAAAGAAAGAGTAAAATCAAGCGCAATGAGTGCCTCGGCTTCGGCAATGCTACCTACAAAAAAATGAACGTCTCCGCGAAGATTTGAATATTCCTTTTTTGCTTCTTTTAAAATTTCAATTAAATCTTGGTAGGCATCCTGAGTGCCTTTGCTCGGGCGGGCGTGAATGATGAGCGGTTTATTAAGAAGAGTAGCAAGGGTGATGTGCTTTCGGAAAAGTTCTTTTTGGGCACATTTTACTTCTTCGTTCATCACGGTGGGACGAAAATAATCCAAACCGCACTCCCCTATCGCTACAACATTCGGATGCTTCGCGAGAGCGGTAAAGGCCTCTTTGTCAAAAGTTTCATCGCTGGCATGATTCGGATGAAGTCCAACTGATGCGTAGAGATGTTCGTATTTCTCTGCAAGTGTGAGCGCCTTTTTTGATGATTCGGCGTCGACACCAACAACAATACCAACGACGCCCTGATCGCTCATTTTATTAACAATGTCTGTTTCATCTCCTGCGTACTGATCAAATTGAATATGGCAATGCGCATCTACGTACTTCATCTTCATAGTCGCGGGAAAAGATTGCCCGGTTTTTTATTTGCTTGAATAGCCACAAGTATTCCCTTGGAAGTGTCTGGCATAAATGGTTCAAGTAATGTTCCGACCTCAAAAACGTTGCGGACAAAATTTTGAATAAGCGCTTTCCCCTGCGCAGGATTTGTTTTAACGACTTTATATGGCTCTTGCTCATTAATATGACGATCAATTGTTTGTATCTTTTGCCAGATAACATTCATAGCCTCATTGAATTCAAAGGAGTCGGTGACTCTCTCGATAAGCTGTGTGGCGGGATCACTTATGTTTGTTCTGATAAGGGGAACGTTATTATCCTCTGCCAATTTCATCACGCGCGCGACAAGGTTGCCAAGCCCATTTGCAAGATGCGCAGTGTACCACTCGTCGAGCCGCTCCCATGTAACATCGGAATCATCAGTCGCGTGTATATGACGGAGAAGAATGTAGCGTGTTGCATCCGTGCCGTATTTCTTGACGAGATCATACGGGCTTATGACATTTCCAAGTGACTTGCTCATCTTGCGTCCACCGGAATTTATGAAGCCGTGGTAGAAAACTGTGTCAGTATTTTTTATGTCCGCAGACATGAGCATTGCCTGCCACATGAGCGATTGGAATCGTATTTGATCCTTCCCTGCCATTTGCAGGGTGTGGCCATCCAGCCAAAACTTTTTGAAGTCACCGCTTTCATTCGGCCAACCGAGTGTAGAAATATAACTGGTGAGCGCATCAAACCATACGTACATTACCTGCGAATCATCGTCTGGGACCGGGATGCCCCACGAGAGCCGCTCTTTCTCGCGTGAAATGCTGAAATCCTCGAGACCGCCATTCACAAAATTGAGCGCCTCGATGCGGCGCCATTCCGGCATAATGACGCCGGAACGGCCCAAATATTCCCGTAGCGGTTGTTCGTAATTCTTGAATTTAAAAAAATAATTATCCTCCCGCAACAACTGCGGCACACTATCATGCTCGGGACACTTCCCGTCAATCAAATCTTTTTCCTTTAGAAATGCTTCGTGCCCGACACAGTATAATCCCTCGTATTCCTTTTTATATATGTCTCCTTTCGCCTTACAACGGCGCCATATTTCTTGCGCAGCAGCGATGTGCGCAGGGTCGGTTGTACGAATAAACGCCGGGTGGTCCAAATTCAGCACATCTGCAAGCTTGCGCAATTCAGCGGCATAGCGATCACTATAAGCCTGTACATCTTGCCCAGCCTTCTTTGCGGCTTCAAATATCTTCTGGCCATGCTCATCTGCGCCAGTGTTAAAAAAAACTTCTTCCCCTTTTGCGCGCCAAATGCGCACAAGCGCGTCAGCCTGTACAAACTCGAGAGCGTGTCCAAGATGTGGAGACGCATTCACATACGGGAGCGTGGTAGTGAGGTAGCGCGCACTCATATGAAAATTTACAACTGTCCAGAAGCAACTCGACGCTTCTTAGTATCGAAGTCAGATATGAATTCGAGAACGACTGCCGCGACTGGTACCGCAAGTAGGGCGCCAAGGAATCCAGCAAGAGTATATCCCGCGATAAGCGCCACAATGACAAGAAGCGGCGGTACACCCACAATTTTTTTCACGATGAGAGGATAAATAAGATTGGCCTCGAATTGATTCACGACAATATACAGGCCAAGAACAATACTTGCGATTGGAATACCCCCGTTAGAATAACCCACAATAACGGCGATGGTTCCCGCAATAATTGAACCGAATATGGGAATGATCTCCGCGAGCGCGGTAAAGACAGAGAGGAGCAGTGCGTAAGGAATTCCTATGATGAGAAGCCCGAGATATATCAATACCGCAACTATAACAGAGAGGAGGATTTGTCCTTGCATCCAAAGTCCTATTTTCTTTTGGGAACGTTTCCATAGATCAACAGAATAATTTTCATACGAGAGCGGCATGATCATGCGTAGAAAATCATCGACCCCGGTATCCTGAAGCGCAAAATAGAATGAAAGCGTGATGACAAGGATAAGTGAAAAAATACCGCCGAAAAATGTAACGAGGAGTTGGAGTATGCCGCCAGAACCTGCGGAGAAGACTGGCTGAAACGAGAGGAGTGTTTGTATGAATGATTGTATTTCATTTTGTCCACCGCCAAAACCAGTTGCTTCGGCAATGCTGGTAAGAGAATTCGCTGTATTTAACGATTCAAGATATCGCGGCATCGCGGAAAGGAAGTCGGTTGCATCGCTGATAATGGGCGGGAAGAAGAAGTAGAGGAGTGCAAATATGGAACCGAATACAAATGTATAGACTAAAAGTGCCGCAACAAGACGTGGTAGACGTTGCCGAATTAAAAAGACGATCTGTGGCTCAATTGCCGAAGCGATCACAATAGCAGTCAACACAAGAAGCACGAGATCGCGAAGCAACCAAAACATATAAGCACCCGCAACTACGACGAGCCCTGTTACGATAGTACCCGAGGTGATGGAGACTCTAATATCCTTACCCATACGGGCATCCTAGCATATTCTTCCTAACGGATAGCAGATCGGATGTGTTCGGCAACTTCAGAAACTGTCAGTCGTTCTTGCGCACCTGTGTCGCGCCAACGCAGTGTCACTGTGTCTTTGAGTGCGGGATTTTCGCCAAGAGTATCGAAATCGATAGTCACGCAAAACGGAGTTCCTATTTCATCTTGTCGGCGATAGCGTTTGCCGATATTGCCATTATCGTCCCAGACTATCTGCGGAATTTCTTTTTTAAGCATCACGTAGACCTCCCGGGCTTTTGCCACGAGCTCAGGCTTGTTTTTAAGGAGTGGGAAAACGGCCGCTTTGATAGGCGCAAGGTGTGCTGGAAACTTGAGTACCACCCGAGTCTCGCCGCCAAGCTCATCTTCGGTGTAGGATTTGGCAAGAACGGCGAGCAGATGACGGCCGAGACCGAAGGTCGGTTCGAGTACATGCGGGACAAACCTTTCGTTCGTTGCCTGATCGAGATAACGCAAATCGACGCCGCTACGCTCGATGTGTTTCTTAAGATCAAAGTCGGTGCGATACGCCAAACCGCCGATCTCATCGAACTTATGTGGGTATTTAAAATGAAAATCCACGGTGCGCTTACTATAGTGGGCACGCTCTCCATCGGGAATCTCGATCTCTTTGATGTCGTCGTCGGCGAACCCGAGTGAGGAAAACCATGAACGCATTTGGATGCGCCAGTACTCAAACGTGTCTTGCCACGCATTCTCCGCGAGAAAATATTCAAACTCCATTATTTCGAGCTCTCGTACTCGGAAGATAAAATCGCGTGGCGCTATCTCATTGCGAAAGTTGCGCCCGATCTGTGCGATACCAAACGGCAGCTTCGGATGAAAGGTGTCGATGATGTTTTTGAAGTTTACGAACATACCCTGCGCAGTCTCTGGTCGAAGATAGACGGTCATATCGGATCCATCAACCGATCCCACCGATGTCTTAAACATCATATTGAACTGCTGTGGGGTGCTCAGCTCGTTGCCTTCGGGGCTTTTGATCTTTTTTTCTTTCATGACCTCCCCCATCTGCTCGAGCGTCATGCCTGCCGGATCCACCCCCTGCTCTTCGAGCAAATGGTCGGCACGGTAACGCTTTTTTGTCTTCAGGTCGGCCACCAACGGATCGCTAAAGCCGCCGACATGACCGGAGGCCTCCCACACCTTCGGATTCATCAAAATAGCTGAATCGATGCCGTACATATCATCGCGCGAGTCGACAAAATGCCGCCACCAGGCGTTTTCTATATTTTTCTTGAGCGCGACACCCAACGGGCCGTAGTCGTATGTCCCGGCAAGTCCGCCATAGATCTCGGATCCGGGGAAAATGAAGCCACGCCGCTTTGCGAGGGAAATAATTTTTTCCATGAGATTCAGATCGGCCATAGGATTCGGATTATTGCACAATTGCGTTCCCGGGGATATAGCTGGAATCTCCCTTCGTATCAGTCGTCACCGGATCTACTTTCGCAGTAACCTGTACTCCCGCGAAGCGGTCGTAGCCTGAGAAAAACACGTTACCCGTGAGCGCCGGCGCGCTCCCCTTTTGTGAAGAGGACGGCGTGATAGAAATTTGGAACGCGCCTTGTATCGTAGCGCCTTGTGCGAGGTCGCCTGGGTTCCATGAGACTGTATGCGAACTCTGATCGTACAAGAACGTGCCTGAACCTGCGGTCGTTCCGGGATACGTCACGTATACCGGAAGAATAGTGCTCACGGAACCTCCTGCGACGGCGCTTCCTTTATTTTGGACGGTGAAAAGAATTGTGTAATTCGTCGGGGTATTCACTTTCGGAGGAATCGAACCGGTCTCAACTATGGGACCTGAATTATGAAGCGTATTGACCGCAAGAACAACTGCCGTCACCACTTTCGCGGTCTTCGTCACAGAAGCGTTTACTTGCTCGGGTACATTTGACTGGCCGACACGTGTACCGGAGACGGAAATGGTAAACGTAATCGTTGGAGACGCTATGAGGGATCCTGATGGAAGTGTTGAGAACGTGAAGGCACCTACGCCGCTTGCCCCCGGTGCAAGCGTCCCGAGGGCGGGATCGGTATCTCGGCTGAAGATAATCGTATGATCTACAGAACGATAGAAACCGCTTTGTGCGCGAATACTGTCATAATCAACAGCAGAACCTGAAATCGTAATCGATACTGTCGCATTGGTTACGCTGGTTGAAAGTGTGTTTGCGTAGGAGACAGTGATATTTTGTGTACTGCCAGGCGAGACAACCGTATTGTCTCCGGTATTACCATTTACTGAGATATTCGTATTAATAAATGGAGAGACAATGGCAACCGTTGCCTGCTGCGTCATATAAGAGACTGCAAGCGAATGATCTTGAGCACTTTTGGCGGTTCCCACCGTGAAATGAAATACTCGTTGTTCTTTATCCTGCCCCATAAGTGTTCCTGTAAGGGTGATGGTTTTTTGTGCACCAGGTAAGATTGTGCCGATAACAAAACTCGAATCAGTTAAAGGAAGTGAAGAAGAAGCGAGTGAAAACCCAAAAGGAAATGTATTCGCGAGAACAACGTTTGAGAGTGGTGTGGTCGCATTTGAACGAACAGTAAGCATAAGAGTGATCGGTTTTCCAGAAACAGTCTCAGTAAGCGTGTCGACCGAAAGCGAGAGCGGCGTTGAGGAGATGGTGAGAGCATACGAAGACTTTTTTACGAATGTCGCATTAGATCCTTGTGTTCCGTAAGAAAAAGAGATTGGTAACGAAAGACTCTGCGACTCTCCCCCAAAAATGATTGCCTTAACCGAACGAGTGATAGTCCCGCCGCTTGGTATAGTGCCGATATTTTCAATATACCGCGGATACGCAGCAAGAACATCTTCTGCATTTCTTGTGCCATCTGGGAAGTCAATTTCGATAATCGCATTATCAATGGCCACGGAATTTCTATTGGTGACTGTAAATGAAAGTGGAACGGTATCGCCTCCCGAAATCGTCGAGGGGCCTTGCGTATCAATGGTGATTTTATCCACGGACACAGAATTTCCGCCGTAATAAAAGAAGTACGCGACACCACCAAGCGAAATAAGAAAGAAGAGGAGTGAAGTTAAGAAAAAAATGCTGGCGAAATGCACATGCCGTCCCCCGCCACGTGGCGGGGGGGTAATTTCTGGTGGTTTCTCTTCCCAGGCATGGGGAACTGTTTCCTCATGCGCGTTTGAAAGCGGTACACGCATGTCTTGAATGAGAGCTCCGGGAGTGTAGAGACGCTCTCGTGCCCGCTCAAGTGCACTAATAGTATCCTCCTCCGGTTGTGGCATAAGTCTAAGTATACAAGAATTTAAAGCCCCGAGGCGGCAATACCACGATTGATACGCGCTATATAGTGCGTACGTTCCGTTTCAATTGAGGAAAGCAAATGTTCTGCAAATGCTGACGGATCTCCAGGAATTTCGCCCGCGTCGAGCCCGAGAGCCGCAAGTGTGCGTAGTGCGGCAAGAGCTTCAGCAGATTCGTGGAGCGTCACAGGAAGATCCGCTAAAGCTTCGAAATAACCTTTTATAATTTGAAATAGTCCCGGATCGTGTGCTTCCCCTGCAACGAGCCGCACTAAGAGTCCAGATACTCGTGCGGCTCTCTGCCGCGGTGCTGATGCATTCATTTTTTTAAACCAATTTTCTTCAAGCACTGCTCCAACGACTCTCCAGCCCTCTTTACCGCGCACAAGCATTACATTACTTTCAGCAAATGTGGTAAGTGCAGCTGCGAGCTTGGCTCCCGGACGACGAAGTCCTTGTGCGCGGGCACGTATGATGCCAAGACTTGGTGTGAGGAGTGTTACGAACGCATTTGTTTCGCCGAGAGGAGTTCGAGAAAGAACAATGCCGTGTGTTTCGTATTTATGCCTCATCCCGTTAGAGATAGGAAACGATTGTTCCCATATCTGGATTAGTATTGTCCCGATCATTCTTTCCCATAAGAAAATTATACACTCGTCTTCCGCGATCTCTAACGGGACTCATTGCGAATGAGATTGAAACGAACTATGCCGGTCGATAGTGTGACGGAATGCTTCCCTTCCGGACTTACGACTGTCCGTGCCTTGTCTCGCGGAGAAAATCCTTCGACTTTACGCGCCTCCGCGACGGCGCGAGCAAGATCACGATCATCGCCTTCCTTAATGAGTTGTGGCGTAAGTACGGTATCAAGAACAAGTTCTTTGCCGAAAATTATCTTCTTCACGTTCACTTCATCAGCAAGAATCTGCATGAGTTCCGAGGAAAGTTTGTTAGGAACCGAGAGCGAGGCAAGTGGTTGGCGCACTTTTATACCAGCCTTTTGTCTCAACTGGAGAGCTTCGGATGCGAGGGCACGCACCTGTGCCATTTCTACCAATAATTTTTTATTGCTGTTCTGACCAAAAATTTTCTGCCACACTGATTCAGTTTTCGTCGGCCAATCAGCAAGATGCACACTACTAGGGTCCTGTTCAGTCTTTACTCTCGTGTACATATCTTCAGCTAGAAACGGTGCGAATGGTGCCAAGAGAAGTGCCACTGTCTTGAGCGTATTTCGCAGAGTCTCAAGCGCGATAGCATCTCCTTCGCGCACGCGGTCGCGAATACGCCGCACGTACCACTGTGAGAGGTCTTCAGCGAGTCCGGCAATCGCGCGGGTCGCCTCAAACGGCCGGTAGTCATCCATGGCATTAGTCACCATTGAAATAGTCTCCGCAACACGGACATTCATCCACTGATCAATTACCAATTGTTTTCCTCCTGTTCTCGGAACGTCCTTAAAGAGTTCATAAAATTTTGTACTGTTCTCGAACCATGAGAGCACTTTTGCAGCATCTTTGACTGTTTTCTCATCGTAATTTTTAGAGTCACCGGCTTGTGTCACGTTGTACATCCAGAAACGTAACGCATCGACACCCCACTTTTCTGTCTCCACCCACGGATCAACGACATTTCCTTTCGACTTACTCATCTTCTTCCCTTCCGCATCAAGAAGATGTCCGAGCGAAATAGCATTTTTATATGCAGCACCGCGCCCGGCGAGTACTCCAACAGCGAGAAGTGTGTAGAACCAACCGCGCGTCTGATCGATCGCTTCGCTGATGAAGTCGCCAGGATACGGGACTTTCTTCAAGAATGTTTCGATTGATTCATTTCCACGCTCTTTCGCCGCTTGAGCAAACGGCATCGCGCCAGAATCAAACCATACGTCTATTATCTCTGGGACCCGCCGTAGTTCCGTTCCCTTTTCCGAAATTAAAACAACATCATCAATATATGGTCGATGCAAATCAAGTTCGTAATCGTCGTTATGCGGCAAAGGAACGAAATCAAGTTTCCGCACTTCCGCCGGGGCCAATTTGATAACTCGTTCTGAGTCTTCCTTAAGAAGACCCTTTTCAACAAGCGAGAGCATCCAGAGTGTATCCTGATGCGAAATAATTAAAATCCGTTTATTTGAATAACGTGCTTCGACCTCATAGAATACCTCGCCAACCCGTCGTCGCACATCAGCAAGTGTCTCACCATTCATGGGTGCCTTCGTAAAACGTTCAAAAGGTTCAGTATAAAACTCCCATATTTTAGAAATAGGATGTCCATCTAATACGCCGACAGCTATCTCTCGCAGACGTTCGTCAAAGATAATTTGATCCTGCGGAAGTCCAATTTCTTGTGCAACTATTTCTGCTGTCTCACGAGTTCGAACAAACGGCGAGGAGATAATCAGATCGATAGGTTGTGTGCGCAACTGTTGTGCAGATTCTTTTACAGACTGTCGGCCGACATCAGTCAGATGATTTTGTTTCTGTCGTTCAGAATCCGTACTTGAAACATTGTGTTTATTACTTTCAGCCTCCCCATGTCGCATCACAAAATACATGTTGCCGGATTTCTTCGTATGTTTTTTGAGTTCGTCGATTGATCCGACAACCAATTGCTCGCTGCCGTCTTTGCTGCGCCATATCGGTAGCGGTGTACCCCAATACCGCTCGCGGCTTATCGCCCAGTCTTTTGCGTTTGTGAGCCACTCCCCCATGCGACCCTCGCCTATATAATTCGGCTCCCAGTGAATCTTTTTATTTTCCGCGACGAGTTTTGCTCGCAGATCCTGCATGCGGATGTACCACGAGTCGCGGGCATAGTAGATGAGCCGCGTCTTACAGCGCCAACAGAATGGATACGTGTGCGTATAGGAATCTTTTTTAAACACAAGCCCGCGACTCTGCAAATTTTTCAATATTTCGACAGCAGTTTCCTCCTCTACTACCGAACGGTTCTCAAGGAAACCTGTGTTTGAGACGTACTTTCCTTCTTGGTTTACGATATGCACCTTCGGCAGTCCGATGCTCTGACCGAGACTGAAGTCGTCCTGTCCATACATCGGCGCGATATGCACAATGCCCGTCCCCTCGTCGGTCGTCACGAAATCCGCCGCATATACCTGAAATGCTTTGCTGAATTTTTGTTTTTCGTTGTCCGAAGCAACATTTTTCGCAAAGTCGTAGATTGGTTCGTATTCAAGACCAACAAGACTGGATCCTTTAATCGTATCCAAATTTTTACCTTGAAATATTTGTCTTGGAAGTGTTTTTAAAGTCTCCACTCGGTCTTGAGCAGCATACGCAACGATATAAATTTCCTTGCCATTAGGAAGCGCGACGTAATCAATATCGTTTCCTACAGCAAGCGCAGAGTTACCAGGAAGCGTCCATGGAGTTGTGGTCCAAGCCAGAAGATAAACATTTACATCTGCAGGCCGAGTTAGCGCTAGTTTTTCAGGATTTTTTATCTTGAATTTCACCGTAAGCGTGAGATCTTTCACCTCCTCATAGCCCTGCGCGAGTTCGTGTGAAGAGAGTGCGGTCCCGCAGCGCGGGCACCATGGAAGGACTTTGTAATCCTTATAGAGTCGGCCGTCTTTTGCGGTCTTGGCAAACAGATTCCAGACCACTTCCATATAGGCACTGTCGAAAGTGAAATACGCTTTCGTCTCGTCGACCCAGTAGCCGATGCGTTTGGTGAATTTCGCCCAAAGATCGATATACGTAAACACGCTCTCGCGACACTTTTTGTTAAATGCAGCTATCCCATATTTCTCAATGTCAGGTTTTCCGTTAAACCCAAGTTCCTTTTCAACTTGAATTTCAACCGGAAGACCATGCGTGTCCCACCCGGCACGGCGATTCACGCGATAACCGCGCATCGTTTTGTAGCGCGGAATGGCGTCTTTAAATGCGCGTGCTTCGAGGTGATGAATACCCGGTTTACCGTTGGCCGTCGGGGGACCTTCGTAAAACACAAAATCGCCCTTAGGAGACTTCTTCGCAAGCGATTTTTCAAAGATATGTTCACGCTCCCAAAATGCGAGTATTTTTTCTTCGCGTTTTGCGGCTTCAGACTTTTCTGGAGTGTCTCCCATAGTCACTCTATCCTACTACTGCCAAGCGAGTTGAGCGAGGATTACATTTCTTAATATAGTCCTCCGAAACGAGCGTCGGCAGAAAGCCAGTCTCCGGCTTACCAAGTGAAGCGAGTGACGAGCGTGCATTCTAAACGCTCGTCCGAAGCGAACGTAGGGAGAAAGACTGTACTTAGGTCTTAACGTTTACAGGGCAAAAATGGAAACGGTTGCAGGATATCCTGCAACCGTTCGCTAATTCTGTATTATTTGAAACTTTGGAAAAATGTGCGTGGGTCGCCGCTATGATTGTGAATCTCCTCGGCGAGCCGCAACACAGGTTGCGGGACTTGATACTGCGGAACAGCCGCAATTCCCCCTTTCCTCACTTGACGGAAGTGGTCGACAGCCTGGATCAAAGGAACTCCTTCCAATGGTCCAATTTTGAGAGCTGCATGAGCGAAAAATGTCTCCTCATTGACGCGGCATTTCGCTAAGGCGCTTTCCACGAGAGAAATTGCCGTTTCCCCATTCCGTTTTCGCTTCGATGACATGTCTCTGCCTCCCTTGTTAGAGATTATTTATTTGTACGATCTGAGAACGAATCTAGCGCGTAAAATGACTCTCTGCAACTACTATCTGTGTTTAACCCGGTTGGTGATTGTGCTCAATCACCCAGTAGGTGATCGTGCTCGATCACATTTTTTCTGGTGTTGGAATACCGAGAAGCGAGAGCCCGTTGATCATGGTATTCACAAATGCACGCGCGAGCATAAGTTTATGGGCTTCATGCTCGCCGCCGACGATGCGTTCTTGTGCATAAAAAGAATTCCACTCCATCGCAAGTTCGGTGAGATAGTTCACGAGAAGATTTGGCGCAAGTTCTCGCGCTGCACGCGCTACTACTTCAGGGAAATGCAGAAGGACGCGTTCAATGAAATACGGTTCATTCGGCGCGCCAGCAGCTGGCGCGCCGTTACTTGCAGCCAACACCGACTTCGCCCGCACGAGCGCGTACTGCAGATACGGTCCGGAATTTCCCTCGAGCGAAAGCGATTTCTCTTCATCAAAAATAATGTCTGATCCGGGAGCTTGCCGGAGAATCATGTACTTGATTGCGCCGAGAGCTACTTGTTCGGCGATAAGCGGGTCTTCATTTTTCTCGCTTGCTCGCTTAATGACATCTTGAATAAGACTCTCGGCAGTGATGATGTTCCCGGCACGAGAGGACATTTTCCCTGAAACAAGTCTTAGGAATCCGTGCGGGACGTGTGAAGTTTTTTCTGCAATTTTCGGTGCTATCTCACCAAGCGCAGAGAGCACGATGTTAAAATGTCCTATCTGCTCCGCAGCAGTGACGATAATCGAACGGTCGCTCTGTACGCGTTCCTCTTTCAAAAACGCCAGACCAATGTCCTTTGCTTCGTAGGTCGGGGTGCCTTTGCTTGTAATAAATACAAGCGTGTGAAGTCCTTTCTTCTCGCCACGATAAATGATTGCTCCTTCGCTCTCTTCAAATACGCCGCGGGTAAGACCGTCTTTTACGATGCGTAGTCCGGGCTCTGCGGTCTCACTCTCAAAGAAATAGTAGTCGAAATGCGTTCCAAGGATTTTGTAGAGATGTTCGAAAGCTGCAAATGATACGTCGCGACCTTTCCTCCAGAGCTCCATAACTTCATGATCGGTACCTGCATAGATTGTTTGATTAAGAGTATCGATTTCTGCTTTTGCCTCTGGAGATTCCTCATACGCGCGAGAGCCATTCGCATATGCTTCTCCGATTTCTTTTGCCGTTGTCGGTTCCATAATGCCAGCTTTGCGCAAACCCCACAGGGCTTTTGCTACGTGCGGACCGACGTCGCCCTGATAATTCGCGCGGATCACGGTCGCACCTTCGTTCTGAATCAAGCGCGCGAGCGACTCGCCGATAACATTGCTCATCAAATGCCCGATGTGCATTTCTTTGAATGGATTCGGGTCGGTGTATTCGATAAGCACACGCTGTCCTTGGTCGACTATACCTTTCCCCCACTCTCTTCCTTGTGCATCTGCTTCCGCAACAGCGAACGTCACCGCTTCCTTTGAGAGCGTGATGTTTACAAACCCCGGTCCTGCTACCGCAACATTGCTTACGATATCTTTCCCAAGAGTCTTGCTGAGAATTCGTGCAATTTCGTCTGCAATTTCATGAGGTTTCTTGCCAAGCATCTTCGCCGCCGCGAGCGCGGCATTTGTCGCGTAATCTCCATGTACTGCTTCGGTTGGGCGTTCAATTGCAAACGATAAGTCGCCAGCGCCGACACTCTTTAGCGCTTCGCCAACCGCTTTTCTAATCCGCTCTTCCATGGAGCGAGTGTACCATTGTATAAAATATTTTGATTGGTGGTATCCAAAAGAAAGAGCTCTGCACGCATGAAAGCAATGCAGAGCCCAGTGCGAAGGACAAAGCCCAAAGGTTCAAAAAGACCAAAGAGGCAAAGCCAGAGTGCTACTTGCGACGACCGAAGACGACGCGGTCGTCAGCGTCCCAGACGTAGTCGGGATGGCCGCGGTGGCCGTCGAGCCACAAACCGACGCCGACGTGCACGACGTCGAAGACACTGAGGTTGCCGTAGCGGTCGGTGATGGCTTCCATTGCGATGCGGAGCCATTCACCGTTCAGCTGGTCGCCGTACTGCAAGTGCAGAGCGGGGCCGACTTCGGCAGGGCAGAGTTTGAGGCCGAGTTCAACCGCCTTGGCACAGATGTCGCTATACTTCGCGCCATCCTTGAAGCCGAGGTCGCCGACCGACATCACGACGAGGTCGAAGTCGATTTCTTCCTTCGAGCAGGAAATCCTGCCGAGGACGTCGCCGCCCCAGTCGCCGATGCGGCGGCCTGCCGACTTCAGCGCCTTGCAGTACTCGTCGGGCGTCTTCTTGGTGCCGAGCTTCACCGTTTTCCAGACGGGCATCAGGGCGGGCTTGGCCGTCGAGACGACCAGCTCACCGCACAGGAAGCGCAGAGCGTCCTGTTCGCCGCCGAGCTTCTTCACGATGGCGTTCAGTTGGCCAGCGGTCAGATTTTGTGATGCGAAGT
>JAHFMQ010000038.1 GCA_023267775.1 Candidatus Kaiserbacteria bacterium
AATTAGTTTTGGCAGGTGTCGTACATCGCTGAACTTCACGAGTTCCACCTCGATGCCTTCCCCGGGGAGTCCTTCTGCAAGGAGTTTCGCATATGTTGCAGGACCGCCAATTTCAGGCGGGTACAAGGGCGTCGCGATAACGAGCTTCATGGGTATATTCTACGCGCTTCCGAGCACCCGGTCGAAGAGCTTCTTCATATCGTGGGCAATAAGATTCCAGTCATATTTTTCGCGCACGAGCGCCAAACCGTTTGTTCTTACACGTGCCACTTTCTCAGGATTTGTCATGATGTCTTTCACTGCTAGCGCTATCTGCTGAGGTGAATCAACGTCGACGGCCCAGCCGGTTGTTGGTTTACCTGGATTACGCTTTTCATCAAACAAAAAGTCCGCGATACCGCCCTCTTGAGTCCCTATGACGGGAAGTCCGGCTGCCATTGCTTCGATAAATGAATTTCCCATACCTTCCGAGCGTGAGGGTCGAATGAAGATATGTGCGGTCGAGAACGCTCGCGCTAATTCAGTATGCGGGCTGTACCCCTTGAACAACACCCGCTCGGATACAGCAAGTTTTTCAGAAAGTTTCTGCAGCATCGATTCGTCAGGACCACTACCGTATATGACGAATTGTACATTTTTCGGTAATAGCACGAGGGCACGAATCACCTCATCAAGGGCATTCTTATGCACCAAACGCGAAGCAGTAATCAGATTTACCGTTCCAGCAGTTACGAAAGAAGGATGTGTTGCATTGGTAAACCGAGTAAGATCCACGCCATTTGGAACAACAGAAACTTCCCCGCCAAAACCCATTCGAGTTGCCCACTGTCCAAGATAGGTCGAAATAACTTGTACTTGAGACGCATTTTTAAATCCGATTGAGAGAAGCGAACGAAACGGTAAAATGAACCAACGTGAGAACATCCTCTGCCACGGGTCCCCTTCTTGAAGCGTCAGGAGATAAGGAACCCGCACGTTCATAAAACGAAGGAGGACGATTGGGAAAAGCATATAGCTCATCATTGCCCAATAAGCATCGAAAGATTGTTCTTTATGGAGACGTAGAGCGTATCGTGCGGCACGCGGAATAAATAGGATTTTAGAAATGTATGAAGAGCCGTTTCCTATTCGATGTACAAAAACGTTTCCGATTTTTTCATTCTTTAATTCCCCGCCAAAATTTAGTGTGAGTATATGGAATTCAAGGTCAGAAATCCGATCGGTAATTTCCTTAAGTGCGACTTCGGCTCCGCCAACGTGTGGTAGATACGCGAGAGAAAAGATAAGGATTCGGGGCTTCATTTTTTTCTGACCTCGTTAATATAGTCCACCAATTTCTTTTCTGGCGACCAGCCAAGCGAACGCATTTTTGACGTATCGATGTCAGAACCCATACGGTTTCCCTGGGATCCCGGCTTCATTTTAATTTCTCCACCGAACATTTTTGCAACTTCGAGTATTGAATATGCTTGCTCATTGCCAATCCCAAAATCATCTCCCTCTCCGTTTGCGGCCACTACTATGAGGCCGTCAATAATATCTTCCACATGAGTAAAATTACGTTTCTGAGTCCCTGGAGAAGTTATGGTTAGAGGTTCGCCTGCTTGAAACTTTTGTCTAAAAATTTCAATAACGGTGCCATAGGTTCCTGAACGTTCTCCGGGACCATACACGTTGTAAAAATACGTAATCGCGTGCGGCAATCCGTACCACATGCTGTAATTTCTGACCAATTCAGTATTTGTGGCTTTCGTCCAAGCATACGGACTTTGATCCCGTCCGAGGCCGCCATCGCCGAATTTTGTCGATGAACCTGCGTATACGAGCTTGCCACCTTTCTTTCGCCAGAATTCAAGTACGCCAAAAGTACCTGCCTTATTCAAATCCCATACGATTGCCGGTTCCTCAAGGCTTTTCTCAACGCGCGAATATTCACCGAGATGGTAGATAAGATCGGGCGTCTCGGGAATATGTTTCTCAATATCTTTCGTATGCCCTTCGCGATATTCAACTCCTGGTACGTGGTTACCACGACTTCCGGTAAAGTAATTGTCGAGAGAGATAACCGTATGACCTTCTTTCAAAAGACGTGCGCAAAGATGCGAGCCAATGAAACCAGCGCCGCCCGTGACGAGAATGAGTTTTTGATTTTTCATGCTATCCGATACTAGGAGACTAGTACAAAAAATAGGGGCGCGAATCATTATAAAAGTACGAATGCACCCCCAAAAATCAGAATAATGCCTATGAGACCAAGCAGCCACGGTGAATGTAATAACCCGGAGTCTTTCGCAGACGCTGAATCGGGCAATGTCGCCCCCGCGGCGGCGGGTTCTACCGCAACCGCGGGGGCTTGCATTGCTTTCTCATTGGTCAGAGCGTTTGTTGTACTAATAACTTGTTCGACCGTCTGTGCTTTCTTATAACTGACTGGCGGTGTAGGAAGTTTCTTAGGAACGCTTGTTGATGTTGCCTTTGGTGTTGGAGATGGAGTAGGTGTCGTAGTTGTTAAAACTAAGGAAAATGGGTCATACGTACCTGGTGTTGGTTTGGAAGGGACAAATATACTGCCATTCCATTGAAGAGAATTGCCATCTCCTGCAGCGCCCTGCGAATGGTCGTACGAAACGGAATCTACGGTAGCGAGTGAACTATCTTTAAGAACAAGCGTCTCGTTTGCGTTTGAAAGAGTAAATGTTGAGTTAAAAAGCGCACCTAAATAATTTGGCCAGTCTATTTTAAACTTCACCGGATCATCTGCGATAATCGCTGAACCATTTGGCGGTAGTATTTTTGAACCTAATACAAGTGAAAGTGCGTGGTTAGTACTTACTTCAAAAAGTTTGAGACTGCTTACATCAACTGGTTGGGAGCTTGTATTAGTGATTTCTATCCACTCTCGTCCGGCGTCCGAACCAGGAAGGTCATACATTATTTCAGAGATGATGGGAGTTGTTGTTGCAGCTCTCACTACAAATGGTAACGCTACGCTCGCCAGAGCTAGCGAAAGAGATGTGACCAGCACCGTGGTGCGCATATAAAAATTAACTCTCGCCATTAAGCACTTTGCGTAAAGCGTCTTCAGGGACTTCAAAAGGTTTTGGAGCTTGCGCTGGTACTTCTTTGACGTCGCCATGCGGCTTGGGAGGAGGAGGCGGCGGTTTTACCTCATGAACGTCTTTGGGCATTTCTGATTCAGGTTGAGGAGAACCGCTCGCAACAGTAGGAGTACTTCGAGCTAACACATCGGCAAGAGCTCCTTTGAGAGATTGTTGGTGCACCGATTTCTTTTGTTCCTTTTCCGTATCGGTCTTGGTAGTCATCGTACGGAGAATTGACTTGAGTTCATCAGAACTTTTCGTTGGGACACTGGGGCGAGGTGTGAATGATTTTGCAGGACTTGGTGTTCGCTGGACTGGAGCGCTCGGCCGTGGAGTCTCGACTATAGGGTGTGGCGGGATTTCGCGCACCGGCGGAGGCGCGCTTGGAATTTCTCTACGTTCTGACACAACTGGTGGTGTAAATCTCTTCTGTGTAGAAACAGCTGGGCGACGTTTCATCCGAGCATCGGCAGGGGCATCTGACGCAAGACTTTCTGCAAGTTCAGCGACAATTGCGCTCTCGATACCCGCACGTGGCACGGTAAATGCCCCACGCGAGGAAGCGACTACTTGTTCCCTAAAGGAAACTGGTGGGGCCTCAATTGGCGGAATGGTAACGGCAGAGAATGGGGCTGACCCTACACCGTCTATCATGAGCGTTAAATACACCTGACGCTTATCGAGTGCTACGACATCCTCTTTGGTAAACTTCGGCATGAAAATAGTTTCGAGAACTTCGGCATCGAAAGGCCCTACTCGGAACACGACAGTCGTGCCGACGTTTCCGAACACTGCGTCACGGACTTCTTCCTCCATTTGCTCAATGTACTGATGAGCGATAACTAGATTCAGTCTATATTTACGAGCTTCGGAAAGAATTTCTGCAAATGTTTCGTTCGCAAAGTTTTGGAATTCGTCAACGTAGAAATAGAAGTTTGGCAGTTTTCGAAGTTCCGGAGCTGGTAGATCTGCACGGCTCATGGCTGCGAGAAAGATGCGCGTCGTGAGCATTGAACCAAGGAGGCGCATATTCGTCTCACCCACGAGCCCCTTCGAAAGATTGATGATGAGTATTTTTTTCTGATCCATCATCGTCCGAATATCGAATGATGATTTTGATTGCCCGATGATATTCCTGATGAGTGGATTGCCGGTAAACTGCCCGACCTTGTTCTGAATTGCGGGCGTTGCTTCTTGTGTGTAGCGATCACCGTAATTAGCAAATTCTTTTGTCCAGAAATCTTTGACGACCGGATCTTTGACATTGTCGACGACCTTCTGGCGATATGTCTTGTCGGTGTACATGCGATTCACGCCGAGAAGTGTCGCGTCCGGATATTCAAGAAGCGCAAGGAGTGTATTCGTCAGGATGTATTCCATGCGGGCGCTCCACGCGTCCTCCCAAATCTTCTTGAATGTCGCCATGAGACCGGAGACAACTAAGTGACGCTTGTCGTAACCCACATCTTCCATCACGTTAAAAGCAATCGGATGCTCGAGGTCAAACGGCGCGAAATACACGACGTCCTTTATGCGTTCTTCAGGAATATAGTCGAGTAGCCGTTCAACCGTACCGCCATGCGGATCGATAAACGCAAGACCTTCGCCGTTTCGAATATCCTGAATCGCCATGTTCTCAAGCAAGGTCGATTTGCCCATGCCCGTTTTACCAATGACATACATGTGGCGATCACGGTCTTTCGACTTAATACCAAAAGGGATATTTTGCCCGCGTGAATCAGTCGCGGCGAAATACGTAACGCGTTCAGGATTCTCCATTGTTCCCAGTATACCCCGTGAGATAAACTTCACGAAAGTGCGGTGCTGGCGTAATTCGACCGTATCTCACGGGGTATAGCAAACGGACCGATATAGTGTCCGGGACTTTGCTTCTTGCGCGGGTTAAATAGGAGAGACGCCTTGTGGAGTATGTGGCTCGGGTGAAGGAGTTTCTAAAACCGTCTGCGGTTTATGTGGCTCGGGCATGCGAAGAGAAATGCCGATACCCGCTATGCACACGCCGAAGATAACTGCGAGGAATGACCGGATGGCAACTGGAAGTCCAGAAAATGGTGTAAGGATGGTAAGAACACCTAGAACGATGAGGACGCCAGCGCGAGACATGAGGGGAGTATACCCTATGAGATAGACTGAACGCAATTTATCTCAAGAGATTATGCCTGTGAGATAACCTCTCAAACGCATTGGGATGTGTCGAGAAAATATCTCACGGGGTATATCAGGGCTCCACGATGACGACAAATTCTCCACGCACAGCATCTTTGTGCATCTCGAAATGTTTCTGCACATCTTGCACGCTTCCCGAAATAACCTCTTCGTGAACCTTGGTAAGCTCGCGCGCAATCGTGACACGGGTCAATTCAAAAGCTTCGAGTTCCTCTAACAATTTTAAAATACGGTGCGGCGATTCATAGAGCACGGTAGGTAGCTCCCCCGATGCGATTTTTTTGAGCGCGGTCTGACGGCCCTTCTTGTGCGGCAAGAATCCAAGAAATGTAAATCCGGTTGCATCCATTCCTGCAATAGAAAGTGCCGTCGTAAGCGCGGAAGGGCCTGGTATCGCCTCGATCTTTGTATCGGGTGATTGTCTGTGTATAGAAGCAACGAGACGTGCGCCTGGGTCAGAAACCCCCGGCGTACCCGCATCACTCACAAACACCGCATGTTCGCCTGCCTCAAGACGAGTTAGTATTTTGTCAGCCTTTTTAGTTTCCGTCGCCGCGTCTAGTCTCTGAAGTGGTTTTTCTATTTCATATCGTGCGAGTAGTTTTGAAATGACTCGAGTATCTTCAGCATAGATCACATCACAGTCTTTCAGTGTACGGAGAGCGCGTAGGGTTATATCCTCCAAATTTCCAATGGGTGTCGCAACGATTGAAAGTTTTCCGGATGTCATAGCTATACGACCACCTTATCAGCAACTTTGTAAATGTCACCTGCACCCATCGTCATGATGGTATCGCCCTTTCCTGACTCATTGAGCGCGCGTTCGATGGCATCAAAGGAATCAAGAGCCGTTGCATTCGTACCATTCGCTTGGATACGCTCGGCAAGTATTTCGCTCGATATGGTGCCATCGTTTTTTTCTCGCGCTGCATAGATAGGCGCAATCAACACTATATCGGCAGCGCCAAATGCCGCAGCAAACTCATCAAGAAGATCGTGGGTACGGCTGTAGAGATGCGGATGAAATGCGACGATGATTTTCCCTTTCACTTTGGCACGAAGGGTTTCAAGAGTCGCTTTGACTGCGGTTGGGTGATGCGCGTAGTCGTCATAGACGTCAGCGCCTTGTGCTGTCTTTCCTTTGTATTCAAATCGACGCCACGTTCCTTCAAATGCGGCGAGTGATTTTGCGATAGAGGCGTCAGAAATGCTTGGGAGCACGACGCGCGCGGCCGCTGCGGCCGCGCGTGCATTCATCACATTAAATTCCCCGGGCAACCGTAAATCATAATGGCCCTCCTTCGTATAATCAATGATCTTTGCCTTTGCGACAGAAAGAAGCGGTGCAATGTTCTTATCGCTCGAGTTCGTTACGATTGCTCCATCTGCAGGCACATTTTTAATTGCCTTTCGAAACGTCTCCTGAAGTGCTTCAAGTGAAGGGAAATAATCCGTGTGATCCCATTCGAGATTCGTGATGACGAGCACGTGTGGAGACAGTTCGAGCAAGTGGTCACGATATTCGCATGCTTCAACGACAAAAAGATCGGAGGTACCGGGGAGATAATTTGAACCGAAATCTTTCACGATAGAGCCGATAACTGCGGTTGGTGATGCTCCTGCATCATTCAATATGCGTGCGAGCATGCCGGTCGTTGTCGTTTTTCCATGAGTGCCAGAAACTGCAATCGTATGCTTCTCCTCTGAAATTTTCCCCAGCATTTCAAAATACGAATATTGAGGAATATTCTTTTCTTTCGCCCGTGCGCGCTCCGGATTACTTTCAGGCACGGCATCACTGTAGACGACCACTTCCTCATCCTCAGAAACATTCTCTGCTTTTTGTCCGATGAGTACTTTGATTCCTTTCGATTCAAGAAGTTCCGTTACAGGACTCGTCTCACGATCGGAACCA
>JAHFMQ010000039.1 GCA_023267775.1 Candidatus Kaiserbacteria bacterium
TTAAGGGAAAGAAAATTCAAAGCGGCAAGGTCACCACGTTTAGCGAATATTCTATCGTGTCGGAAAATCGAATTACTCCCGTACCACAAGACACACCAAACGATCTTTGTGCACTACTAGGGTGCTCTCTTTCCACCGCGCTCGGAACTATGAATGTTGAAGCGGACGTTCAGGCTGGCGAGAGTGTCATGGTTGTTGGCGCTGGCGGTCTTGGCGTCAATCTCATACGGGCAGCGAGTGTGGTAGGTGCTCACCCGATTATTTCCGTTGACATCCACGAACACAAACGTAACTTGACGGAAGGGCTGGGCGCAGATCTCTACATCAATGCCGCAACGGAGGATGTCGCGGAAACCATCAAGAAGAAATTGGGGTTAAAAGAAGTTGACGTGATTATTGAGACCTCAGGCGCAAAACAAAGCATCGAGTCAACCATCCCGTTACTTTCTGGCACAGGACGCTATATTCTTGTGGGACAACCAAAGCCAGGCGAGACTATCGAAATCAAGAACGCAGTACATCTTTTTGGTGGAGAGGGGAAAATGATCAAAGCGACTCAGGGTGGAAAATTTTCGCCAACCAAAGAAATTCCTCGGTACACTAAGTTGCACAAAGCAGGAGTGCTCGCTACGAAAGATCTTGTCACACATCGAGTAAAACTCAATGAAATCAATGAAGCCATAGATTTGGTGCGGAAAGGCATGGCAGGGCGCATTCTTATCGACATAGCATGAAGAATCCATTGCTCAACGCGTATAAGCGTATGTTGCTCATTCGGATTGCTGAGGAGGAGATTGCTGCTCTGTATCTCAAAAATAAAATCATGAGCTTCGTGCATTTCTACGTGGGACAAGAAGCGGTTGCGGTGGGAGTCTCAGACAACTTACATCTTGAGGATCGAGCTATGGGCAATCATCGTTCCCATGGGCATTATCTCGCAAAAGGGGGAAACTTGCGTGCAATGATATGCGAGTTGCTAGGTAAGGAGAAGGGCTCTTCACACGGTAAGGGTGGTTCAATGCATATGATTGATAAGGCAGTGAATTTTACCGGGTCAACACCAATTTTGGGAAGCATTGTTCCGCTTGCTGCTGGATCGGCGTTTGAACAAAAGTACCACAGGCGGGATTCTATAACAGCCGTGTATTTTGGTGACGGAGCCTCGGAAGAAGGAGTTGTCTATGAAGTTCTTAACTTAGCAGCATTGTTTGGACTCCCAATACTTTTTGTTATCGAAAATAACTTATATTCGGTAAATTCTAAGCTGCGTGACCGTCGTTCGGCGGACTACTCGGTCGAAAAAATTGTATCCGGGCTTGGCGTCAAATATCTCAAGGCCAATGGCAATGATTATGAAGATGTACATGCCCAAGCGGGCACTCTCATAAAAAGTATTCGTGCGGGGCATGGTCCGTCTCTTTTAGAGTGTATTACTTTTCGTCATATGGCCCACAGTGCCCCTATCATGGATGACGCACAGGGTTATCGTGAAGAGGATGTACTCGAAAAACGTTTACAAGAAGATCCGATAAAAAAAGTAAAGACGAAGCTTCTATCGCAAGGGATTAAGGAAGAAGAATTGGCCGTTCTTGAAAAGGAAATACGCGCACAGGTGTCCAGCGACATACAGTTTGCAATCTCTGCACCGTATCCCGCAAAGGAAAGTTTGTATACAGATCTATATGCCTGAACCAAGAATTCTAAAATATACTGATGCGTTGAGGGAAGCGACTGATCAAGTCATGGAGCAGGACGCGAACGTCTTTGTAATGGGACTTGGAGTTTCATACTCGAAAGGGGCCGACGGAACTACAGCAGGTCTTAAACAAAAATATCCTGACCGAGTTTTTGACGTACCAGTTTCAGAAAACGGTTTTACTGGCATGGCAGTTGGTGCTGCCATACAAGGGCTCCATCCCATTGTGCATCATGGGCGCGTCGAGTTTGCACTCTTGGCTATGGACCCTATTCTCACGCAAGCTGCAAAGTGGAATTATATGTTCGGCGGCGGCAATCCCGTCCCCATTGTTTTTCGCATCAATATTGGTCGCCAGTGGGGAAATGGACCGCAACACACCCAAGCTCTGTATAGTTTATTTGGCAATGTTCCAGGACTTAAGGTAGTGATACCCTCCACCCCGCGCATGGCCAAGGGGCTTCTTGTAAGTGCTGTGCGCGATAACAACCCTGTAGTGTTGCTCGAGCCACGTTGGCTGTTTCAGATTACAGAAATCGTTCCGCAGGAGATATATACTATTCCGCTAGATAAAGCTCGAGTTGTTCGAAAAGGGAGCGACATCACTATTGTGAGTTACGGCGACGGACTCATCGCTTCACTTGAAGCAGTTGATTTATTAGAGAAGGAAGGTGTACACGTCGAACTTGTCGACCTGGTAAGTATAAACCCGATTGATTGGGAAACCGTCTTCACATCGGTTAACAGAACAGGACGTCTGATGTGCGTCGATACCACAAATGAAGCTTTTAATGTAGGCTCTGAAATTATTGCCAAAGTTGCACAAAGTCCGACCATTGCGCTGAAAGAAAAGCCCATATCTCTTGCAACGCCTAACGTGCCGTGCCCAACATCCACTGTCCTAACAGAACTGTACTATCCAACATCAGTGAGTATCGCCAACAAGGTTCTGACTTTATTTGGAAAATCGTCAATTGAACGCTCGCTCTCGTTTGAAGAGCTCCACCTCGCACCGACAGTTATGATAGGCTAAGTGGAAGATCAGGTGCTATAATTAACCGAATTACATGAAACTCATCTCATTTAAGTTCGAAAAAATCACCATTTTTATCCTAGTGATGCTGAGTTTATTATCTGCGTCAATCGTGTTTGCGAATGTCATTACTGGACAATCGACGACCAATACATCGCAGGATGTGGCCTATACTCAGCTCGCTCTTAATAAACCTCACGACTCGCTTATAGGTGATCTACTACTTGCAAACATTTCAGTCAATGGAGGGTCTCCCGCAACAATAACGGCCCCAACAGGGTGGTCTCTTATTGGTAGAACAAACAATGATACAAATATTGCAATTGCTTCATATTGGAAAATTGTCGGTCCTTCTGAACCAACAGTGTATTCATGGAGTATTAGTCCACAGACTCGAGCTGTTGGAGGCATCACACGATACACCGGCGTAGATTCGGTTAATCCAGTCGACGCAATGGCGGGCTCAACAGGTAGAGGCACAGTGGCAACTGCGCCATCAGTTACTACTACACATAATAACGACCTGGTCATTGCACTCTTTGCAATTAACGCGGGGACAAATAACAGTGGTGTTTTTAGTACAACAACAGAAATGACCAAAAGGTACGATGCAAAAAATACGCCATTTGGTCCTACAACAGCAGCTGAAGACATAATCCAGTCCGTTGCCGGTATTTCGGGAACGAAATCATCGACGATTAGCAGTGGTCCTCAGCGTGACTGGGTTGCTCAACAAATTGCCTTACGTCAAAGTGGCAATTTAGGAAATGGACTCATTGCATATTGGACACTTGACGGTTCAAGCATAGATACAGCTGGGAATGGTCATGATGGGGCGGATACATCAGTTACGTACGCCCCTGGTAGTGGCATTATCAACCAAGCGGCAGGTTTTTCTGCAACATCGGTCTCAAGAATAACAATTGCAGATGCGGCGGACCTTAAACCCACAGGACCTTTCACCATCAACAGTTGGTTAAAAACAACAAGCTCAGGGATTTCTTCCAATGCGTCTATACTGCAGACATTTTCTCAGAATTCTAATGTTGCAGGTATTCGATTCGGGCAAGGCGGCAATTCCAAAATGGAGCTTCTAATCGGTAAAAATACGGGAACGGCTAATGGTACGGATTACACTGATTTACAAAGCAATACCAACATCAACGATGGGAATTGGCACATGTGGACCGCCGTTTATAATGGGACAATTCTGGCCATCTATCTTGATGGAAACCCCACCCCAGACGCGTCTATGGCGTCTACCATGAATCCCGCCTATACCCCGATAAATTATGTGCGAATTGGTTCACATAATTTTTCAGGCGCGGACTTTGATACTGCCGATGCTTCAATAGATGAGATAGGTTTTTGGAGTCGTGCGCTTTCAATGGCAGAAATATCAACACTTTACAATAATGGAGCAGGATCACAGTATCCTTTTTAGTACGATCTTATTAACCAATTGTTCGGCTATATAGCTACATAAGTAGAACAGATATTATTGTCCTGAAATGAAAAAAATTCTTATCGTGGGAGAAAGTTGTAAAGATATTTTCGTGTACTGTAGGGCCGAACGGCTTGCGCCAGATCTCCCAGTCCCTGTGTTAAGTGTTGTTGAACAGAACGAGAATCCCGGGATGGCCGCGAATGTGGAAAGGAATATAAAAAGTATTTATCCGCACGTCGAACTGTATACCAATGACACTTGGGAGAATGTTACTAAGACGCGCTACATGCATCGCGATACGAATCACATGTTTATCCGCATTGACACGGATCATCACATTCCGCGGATAGCTGTAAAAAAAATTCCTCTTTCAAAATATGATATTGTCGCCATCTCTGACTACAATAAAGGCTTTCTAACCGAAGCAGACATCAAGTATATTTGCGAAAATCACGATGCGGTTTTTATCGATACAAAAAAGATTTTGGGGAATTGGGCGAAGAATGCAAAATATATAAAAATAAATAACTATGAATATGAGCGTTCAAAACCGACACTCCCAAAAAGTCTTGCAACGAAAATAATATATACCAAAGGCGATCGAGGGGCGTACTTTAAAGGGAAAAATTATCCGGTTGCAGAGAAAGTCGAAGTAAAGGATGTATCCGGTGCGGGAGATAGTTTTTTTGCTGCACTCCTCGTAAAATATCTTGAGACGGGAAATATAGAAAAAGCTATTTTTTTCGCAAATGAATGCGCATCCGAAGTTGTCAAACACAAAGGAGTCACCTTGATATAAAATTAGATCTCCCGTACTTACGGTTAGAGGTTACTTCACAAGACTAATAAGAATATTTTGCGCGGGGAAGAGATGCGAGAGGCCGGTAGATTCATAAAGCTGCTGACGCTCTCGTGAGGTATTTACCCATCGTTCGATAATCTTGTTGTACCAAAAGAACTTTAACGAGTGTTCAAACGTAAGGTGGGGTGCTTGAGCGACGTTAAACACAAAATCAGGATACATATAACGACCCGCTTTATTTCCTTTCGTTGTTCCATTACAAAAGAAGTCAAACGTTTCTATCGAAAAGATACGTTTATGAGTCGGGTCTATAGCGTTGTTTTTCGAAGTAAAGTGCGGTACGCGAATATGCATGATGCCTCCCGGAGCAAGGACGCGATGGAGATCTTTCAATACTGACGTATATTCAATGTGTTCCAAAATATCGTTACAAAGAATTTCCTCAAAATGATTATTGGGGAAAGGAAGCGGTAGGTTCTCAATGTTGTATACTACATCGCATCCTGGTATATTTGCGACATCAAGGTTAATCCACCCCCCCCCTTCTTTAATATCAAGACCACAGCCGAGATTGAGTTTCTTTAGGTGAGAGGGAAGGCTCATATCGTATAGACAGTGATGCTTAACACTATAGCATGTATACCAAAAATTCTGAGTTAGTTCTGATTTATGATATAGGGCAATTGCCCGCACTCGAACATTTTCTACATGAACGGTCTGTAGGATCGGAAAAGCTTTCTATAATTTCTCTTGATGCAGAGGTAGATTCACTCCTTCATGAAAAGGATATTCAGTTTATATCTGCCCGCGATCACCGAGCAAAAAACAATACACATTATTTATTTGCCGAAGAATGGCTTTCCTTTCTTGAGGGTCAGAGATGGAAATGGTTTAGCTATCGGGAGATATATTTTGGGAAGTTATTTTACCCGACACTGCAAGGCTATATTCGTCAGGCTATTTATTATGTCGACATCATTGCGCGTGTCTGTAGCCTCCATCAGGAGCTTCGAAGGATCTTTGTGCTTGCCCCGGTTCAGAGCGTTCCTTTGGCAGGAGCATATATCGCGGGAAGGGAGATTTCTGTTGTCGGTGACTGTGCAAAATTAATTGGTAAGCAACTCGGTATAGACGTAGTGGTGCACGAACAGCCCACTAAAACAACACGTCGGCAAATAAAGGCGCATTTATTTTTCGTACAACGAACTTTATTTAGTTTTGGACTATCATTTCTCAATCTATGTACGAATCTGTTGCGACCGCGAGGAAATATACGCATCTTGGCGAGCGATTATTGGCGTAACATTGCCCCCGTACTAGAGCACATTCCTGGAGCTGAGGTCATTTTGTGTGACCGTAAGCAAATACTTAATGTACGGTTGCGTAATGCTTGGCGCTACCATATGCGCTTCTTGAGTCTCGACTCATACCGGACACCCAACCGCGAACAAGCACGACAAGAGGCACTTCATATCATTGAAGAAACGTGGAAGAAGACTCATATCCCGGATTCGGAAGTCATGTGCATCGGCAACATTTCTCTGGAACCGCTCTTTCATGAAGTGCTTAATGAAGTCATTCGCTCATGGCTCTCCTCGATACTTCAGAAAATTGATGAATTGTACGCGCTCGTTGACGTGCTTCAGCCTGACATAATTATGCTTCGCGCGACCGTGAGCCAGCAATGGCACTTCCCATTACTTGCGCTCATTGCGCAAGTTCTGAATATTCCCTCTCTAGAGCTTTTGCATGGTATGGAGTACCCAGGCCCCGGAGCTATCGATAAGCGCCACCTTGCACGGTATCTTGGTGTCTACGGCACGCATACGCAGCGACAAATGCTTCAGGCCGGGTTTACTAAAGAACGTCTTCCCATCATCGGTTCGCCACGGTTCGATCTTTATACGTTGGAACAGTACGCGCAAAAGCGGAGCGAACGCGCTATAACTCAAAGTCCGAAAATTTTTTGTACCGCACCAGATCTCTTCCTAGGGGCTGCCTTTGATACGTACGATATAGAGCATTATTTCAATTCTGTCGCACACGCTGTGCGGAAGATTCCTGAAGCATCTGTTCTCATAAAATTACGTCCTGGTCGGCATCGCGAGTCGTTTTATCGACAAGCCATTGCCGAGGCATTTGCTGGCATACCCCATACCATCGCTCAGTTCGAATCACTTCGAAG
>JAHFMQ010000006.1 GCA_023267775.1 Candidatus Kaiserbacteria bacterium
GAACTTAGGCCGAAAGGCGCTAAATCATGGAAATTCCCAACGCATTCCTCACTGTGTGGTGGTGATGGAAGCATTGAGCGTATTCCAGGCGAAGCCGCTCACCGGTGCAAAGTTACTGGTTCGTTTGAACAGCAGTCACGCAAGCTTGCGTATTTTGCGGGGAAGAGTGCGCTTGATGTGGGCGGCATGGGACGCGAAACGGTGCGGCTTCTCATGGAACACGATTTGATTTCAGATTTTGATGATATGTTCGAGTTAACGAAAGACGAACTACTCGAACTTGAAGGATTTGAAGAGACGAAGGCGACAAAATTGATTCAAGCCATTAAGGATGCAAAGAGTGTTCCGCTCGACCGATTGCTCATTGGTTTAGGTATCCCGCATGTAGGAGAAGAGACATCATTCCTGCTTGCAACCCGTTTTGAGACGCTTCTAAAACTGCGTCGTGTGAGTGAGGAAGCTTTCGCAAACATTAACGGTATCGGACCTATCATTGGGAAAGCTGTCGCACGCTGGTTTAAGGATTCAAATAATCAAGCCTTGCTGGAGCGACTTACGAAGCATCTCAAGGTAAAGAAAGTTGCGGTGGCAACACAAGGACCGCTTGCTGACCAAGTGGTCGTTGTCACTGGTACACTCCCGACGCTTTCACGCGACGAGGCGGAAGCTCGAGTTCGAAAAGCGGGTGGCAAAGTTTCCTCGTCAGTTTCCTCCAAAACATCGTTTGTGGTTGCAGGTGAAAATCCTGGAAGTAAATTTGCTACGGCGGAGCAATTGGGCGTCGCGGTACTCAGTGAATCGGAGTTCCTCAGGAGGCTTGGAACATGATAGAGTGCGGACAATGGCAACGATAGACGACGTCAAAAAACTGGCGGCACTTGCGCGAATGAGGGTAGGAGATGCAGAGCTTGCAAAATTCACGAGCGAATTCGACGCGATTCTCGCGTACGTCGGACAGCTTGAACAGCTTAATTTGCCGAAGGATCTGAAGGCAGGGAAGCCGCCAGTAAGAAACGTCATGCGCGAAGATGGCGAGCCGCACAAGGGTGGGACATACACTGAGAAACTTGCTGAACAGTTTTCGGCACGCGAAGGGAATGCTCTTTCGGTGAAACAAATCATCCAGCATGGGAAAGCTTTCGCTTCAGCTCCCAGATATGAAAAAACTAAATGAAATGACAATCGAAGAGGCGGCCCGCGCGCTTCGCGCGCGGGAATACTCCGTCCAGGATCTCTGGGATGCCTGCATTAAAGCAATCCATGAAAACAATCCGAAACTTAATGCCTATCTGGAAATTTTTCCTGCAGATACAGCAGCAGTTGCTGCTGCGCAGAAACGCATAGATACTGAAGGAGAAAAAGCCCCACTTCTCTGCGGGATCCCGCTCGCCATCAAAGATAATATTTTAATCGAAGGAAAAATCGCGAGCGCAGCGTCTAAAATGCTCGAGAATTACCGTGCGACCTACGATGCAACTGTAGTGAAAAAATTGAAAGAAACAGGAGCGCTCTTTCTTGGGCGGACCAATATGGATGAATTTGCAATGGGTTCGTCGACTGAACACTCGGCATTTGGGAAAACATTGAATCCACACGATACGACTCGCGTGCCGGGAGGTTCCTCAGGAGGTTCCGCTGCGGCGGTTGCAGCGCATCTCGCTATCGCGGCGCTAGGTTCAGACACCGGCGGTTCTATCCGCCAGCCAGCGGCACTGACCGGTCTTGTGGGGCTGAAGCCGACGTATGGCGCAGTCTCGCGTTCAGGACTTATTGCAATGGGTTCATCGCTTGACCAGATCGGTCCTCTTACCAAAACAGTTGCCGATGCGCGCATTCTCTACGAAGCGATTCGCGGCAAGGACGTTTTAGATTCAACAACCATTCCAGATGGTCTTTACAAAACAGCAAAACCTGTGAAGCATCTTCGTATAGGAGTGCCAAAGGATCTTCTTAAAGAGGGTATTGATGAGGATGTACGAAAGACATTTGATGTGATGCTCGAGAAACTTATGAAAGCCGGACACACGCTGGTCGATATTGAATTACCGACGAGCGCCCACGCACTCGCGGCCTATTACGTCATTATGCCGGCCGAAGTCTCGACTAATCTTGCGCGTCTCGACGGTATTCGCTACGGCCACTTTTCCCGCGGAGATACGCTGCTCGATGATTATATTAATTCACGTACCGAAGGATTCGGAGAGGAAACTCGTCGGCGCATTTTGCTCGGTACATTTGTACTTTCTTCTGGTTATATCGATGCCTACTATCGCAAGGCCGATGCTGCGCGCGCCATCTTACGGAAGGAATACGATGACTCGTTTACCAAAGTTGACGTCATCACATTTCCGACAACGCTCTCACCCGCATTTAAATTTGGTGATAAGGGCGATCCTCTATCTATGTACCTCGAAGATATCTTTACGGTAACTGCAAATCTCACTGGTATGCCAGCGATATCCGTTCCGATGGGGAATGTGAAGCGCGATGGTAAAGATCTTCCGGTGGGCATTCATTTCACTGCGCCCCACCAAGGAGAGGAAATCTTGTTTGCTATTGGCGCCGCTGTCGAAAAAATATAAGTTCCACAATTATTTAACATTGATACCCAGGTTATCGCGGAGTAGACGGGTATGCCGAGTTATACTGGGAAGACATGCCAGGCGGTCAAATCAATGTCGAATACTGGTTTCGTCTTCTCTATGAATGCTTGCATGGCGCTTGCTATGGTTCTGTCGATTACGCATGGCTCGCGGCGCTGCTTGCGCATTTGTGGATATGGATCACGATCGTTGGGTACATCCTCGCAGTCTTCGCACTTTTTGTCATAATTTATACAATCATGCGTCTTTTTGAATTGCGTCAACGCGAGGAAAAATTTTACAGCACCATGATTACGGCCCCAGGCGCAGAGGGGAGCGTCTCGCTTCGTTGGCAGCACATTGAAGAGCTTGCGAGCGGTACGACTATAAGCGAGTGGAAGGAAGCGATTATCGAAGCTGACATTATGCTCGACGATTTACTCACGAGAGAAGGTTATGTGGGCGCTGGTGTCGGTGAGAAATTAAAGGCCGCAGATCCAGTAAATTTTCGTACGCTTCAAGATGCATGGGAAGCTCATAAAGTTCGAAACCAAATTGCGCACGAGGGGTCTGCGTTCAAACTTTCAGATACCATTGCACACCGCACCATTGCACACTTCGCCGCTGTCTTTCGCGAGTTCAGAATCATTTAGTTGCGTCGGTCGCACGAAAGTGTAGAATCAAAAATAGCGGGGTAGAGGAGAGGTACCTCGGGAGGCTTGAATTATTCGGGCGTCCGTGTGAGCAATCATGCGGAAGATTATCTGCCAAATTCGGTGAAACCCTCACGTTGTAAAACGTACGGCAATGCCGAGCCAAGTTCTGCGAGTAGCCGCAGAAAAGGTGTAGAGACTAGACGGTAGACACCCCTCGCAGGGTGAAGGCATAGTCCAGACCACGAATCGAAAGAGCAGTGAAAACTGTAGCGGTAAGCATAACCTCCAGACGCCGGTTCGATTCCGGCCCCCGCAACAAGCAAAGTAAAAGCCGCCGAAAGGCGGCTTTTACTACTCTTTTGTTTCTTTTTTAACTATCTTTGCAGTAACTCCAGTTTGTGTATTTTCGTATACTATTTCGCCCGGAATAGAAGAAAAATCGTTTGCTACATCGTTAGCAAATTCACGTAGCGCCTCTGGACCGAATCTAGACCAGTCTCCCTTACTTTCTTGTTGCTTGCGTAATTCAAAACTCCTAACCAATTCCTCGTGGGCCGGATTTAGTAATACAATAAGTTGCGCGAGTCCCTCTAGATCCTTTCCAAGGAGTTCAGCATGATCGACTATGTAATCATCACCATACTTCGCGAGAGCTCCCCACACTGTGCTGACTATATCTTTTGGGCGGGTACCGGTTTCTTTTTCTAGTATTGACCCAAAAGTATCGAGTTCAATATGGGGTATTTTTGTCTTTTCAGAAAGTTGCGCGGCAAAAGTAGATTTGCCTGCGCCCATAGCCCCAACGACAAATATTTTCCGTACTGAATTCGAGTCGATTATGTTCGCTATTCGCTCGATATCTTCACGCGAAAACATTTCTCGCCTGTTTAATTGGTGTTCGATTCCTTCCATAAGAGGAATTATAGTACAGTACCGCCACTCCTGCTTGTTTTAATAAAATCGCTACAGACCTTTCAATCATCTCAAAATCGACTCATACTGGCCCCCATTACTAGGGAGGGGAGAAGGATACTGAAAGAACCTTTAAATTGCTTGTAGTGGCGGGTACAGTACCGCCTTGGACAACACGGTTGTGACGCCCGCATTCTGCGAGGCTCGCCGAAGGCGGCCAGGAACCAGTACCGTTCCTCGTCGGGTCAGTACAGTACCGACCGGCATGAGGCTCCGCAAAGAACACGAAAGCCGCGACATATGTCGTGGCTTTCGTGTCGGGTGTATTTATGTACGCACTTATTGCAGAAGATCCCTCACATCTGGAATAGGAGCCGCTGTGTTAACTTCCAAACGCTCAATTCCGTATCTCTTGAATTCCTCGTCGTATTTCTCATATAACTCATGAACTCGCTCAGGTAACCATCCGCTCTGTTCCGACTCACCTTCCTCATTCGCTGTTAGTGTCCTTCTGAGGTCACGTTGACCAAGAAGTCGTCCGAGCTCAAACCAGAACTGGTCTTCATCGTACTGCTCTATGATCGCATGCAACTGTTCTTCTTTTTGGTTCGTCGGGCCGATGTATCCGATTTCCTTGTCGAGTTCTATCCCCGGTATCTTATGTTCGAGTGCTACTTTATATAAGAAGTCCTCAAGTGCCTCGTCGCGCGTAGGGTTATAATCGTCTTCTTGTTCACGCACAGCATTGCGCACATAAGCACCGATATGTACTAACTCAAGAAGTTCCGCAAACTGTGCTTCAGTGAGATTTAGATTCATGTCTTCTTATATCGCGTCGAACGGCCGCTACCGATACGCTCAATCATCTTAAGCCGCAGGAGCTTCTGAAGCGCTTGATTCACGGTCGGTCGCGGGATGCCGGTCGCGCGTACGATTTCGCCCGGAGCAATTTCAATCGCGCCTCGGATACGCGCGAGTACCGCCTCCTGCTGGGGAGAGAGGAGCGACTTAGTCTGCGCGTGCGCCAAGAGGTCGATCGCCAAACGGGATTGATTCATAAGAGCGTTGAGGAAGAAGCGCATCCAAGGCGTCGCGTCTCCCGTGCCTTGTCGGAATGTCTTTTGGCTCTGACGGAGCGCGAGATAATATTCGGCCTTATTGTCCTCGATGATCTTTTCGTGCGAGACGTACGGCATATAGACATACCCCTGCTGCAAGAGAAGCAGGTTCGTGAGGACGCGCGAAAGCCGTCCGTTTCCGTCCTCGAACGGGTGGATGGAGAGAAATTCAACGATAAAGTTCCCGATAATGATGAGCGGATGGATCTTCCGTTCGAGTAGTGCGGTCTGCGTCCATTCGACCAGTTCTAGCATCTCTTTCGACGTAAGATATGCGGGTGTCGTTTCAAACAATACCCCGACCGATTCGCCAACCGCATTCACCATCTCTACGCGATTTTCTTTCTTCTTGTACTCGCCACGATGTAGTGTGTCTTTCTCACCATATTTCAATAACTCACGGTGGAAGAATTTGATTGTGCCCTCTGAGAAGGGAATCGATGGGTACGAATCAAAGACATTAGTAAGAAGCTCGTAGTATCCGCGCACCTCCTGCGTGTCGCGATCGCGGAATCGCTTCAACGAGAGTCCGCGCATAAGCTTTTCAACATCTTCATCCGACAACTCTGATCCCTCAATGCGCGTCGAAGCACCGGATGAAGTGACGAGCACCGACTTCCGCAAGCGCGTGAGCGCCTGCCGATCCAAGTCGGCTCCCTGTACCCACCGACCTCGGAGCTCGTCTACCTGCGCGACAAGAGCCAGAATGTCTGGTGGAAGGTGCGCGAGCCGAGTATCAAATTTGCTTTTCATAATCTTATATATCTCGTACATAAGATTGTATAAGATTGTATAAGAAAACGCAACTTCTGTAATGTTAAATGTCAAGAAACGTGAGCATATAAGCCATTTCGTGCAATCCTGGTTCGATTCCAGCCAGCGCGCCGCATCAGCGTACCCGAAGGGGTGCAACACGCGATGCTGCATCGCATCCGAAGGGATGCTTGTGACGCCCGCATTCTGCGAGGCTCGCCGAAGGCGGCCAGGAACTAGTACCGTCCCTCGTCAAAGTCGGTACTGTACCGACCGGCATGAAGCTCCGAAAAAACACGAAGGCCGCGACATATGTCGTGGCTTTTATGTTTTGAGGTACCATTCCACACATGGAGAGCGATGAAGATCTTGTAATCCAGCACATCTCGGGAAACGAGCGAGCGTTTGCGCGGCTTGTGGAACGACATCTTCCTTCAGTCTATGCCTATGCGGTCCGTTTCGCTGGACAGAATGATGCTGAAGATATTGCCCAGGAGACTTTTTTGAAAGCATGGAAGAATATTGAGCGTTATTCCTCTACGAACGCTCGCTTCAAGACGTGGCTCATGCGCATCGCGCGCAATACATCTATCGATTATTTGAGAAAGCGCACATCGATACCTTTTTCCGCTTTTGGGGATGCCGGTGACAGCATCATAGATGCAATACCCGACGAGGCGGCGCTTCCTGAAGAAATAGCGTCAGCGGCTTATGATGCCAAAAGTGTTCAGCGGGCACTAGAAACTCTTTCGCCCGCGTATCGCGAAGTAATCACGCTTTACTACGACGGAGATTTGACGCTTGAAGAAACAGCGCATATTCTCGCTGTTCCTATAAATACCGTGAAAAGCCGGTTCCGCCGCGCTCTCGCAGCCTTGCGCAAAGAACTGCACCCGAAACTGATCTGAATCCGTATATACCTGTATGACTCGTTTACAAAGTATCCAAGTCCCTTCCGGACTACTGGGTTCGATACTCACTCGCATTGCGCTCGCCCGTAGGCGAGCCGCTTGGATTCGCCTTTGTGCATTCTCCATCGTCCTTGCAGCGTCTGTGGCGGCCCTCGTTCCAGCAATTGATTATGCGACGAATCAATTCTATGAATCCGGCTTCTATGATTACTTGTCGTTATTTTTCTCGGATTGGTCTGCAGTTGTGGCGCATTGGCGAGCTCTTTCTGAAACGCTTGTCGAGTCAGTGCCTTCGCTCTCTATTTTGTTCCTTCTCGCTCTGACGTTCTGCCTATCGTGGGCGCTTCGCCGCATTATGCGAAATGTACGGATAGCGTTTGCGCCTATCCAACTGTCATAACTCATCATGAATGCGCTCAAAGATTTGCTCTTGAAAAAGAATATCCGGAAGATACTTGTCGGAATTGGGGTACTGTTTCTCGCTGTGCTTATCTTTCATGCAGGGATCTCAGTAGGGTCTCATCGCCACGTATCTCCAAGAAACGATGCTAGCTGGGGCTTCCGCGCTCCTGGAGGATTCAACATCCGCATGCCGAGAGGATTCATTTCCAACGGTCATGGTGCAGTCGGCACAATTCAGAGCGTCGCATCCTCATCGGTCTCGCTTAAGACGAGAGACGGCCGGACGCAAACCGTTTTGCTCACGGGCGCTACGACGATTAAGAACTCCGCAGGCTACGCAAGCTCGTCTCCCCTCAGCGTTGGACAGCAGATCGTTGTTCTCGGCACTCCGGACAGTGATGGAAACATTGCTGCTGACCTCATTCGCGTGATGCCCAGAGATTTTCCATCCATGCCACGCACCACGATAAACCAATAATCCATGCCAACAATGTATCAACTCTTTTCTCAAAGCACGCATCTCATTTCGTCGTGGTACAAAACGATGAAAAAATTCGCGATTGCTCACCGATTTTTGAGTTCATTGCTTGCCGTTGCTATTCTTGGCGGCGGCTGGTGGGCATACTCAAAAGCGACAACGGCAAATGTGCAAACACGGTATGTACTCGCAGCGGTACAGAAAGGCACTATTGTGACTTCGGTCTCCGCATCAGGCCAAGTTTCCGCTTCAGATCAGGTTGATGCGAAGGCGAAGTCATCCGGGCAGGTAACATGGGTAGCTGTCGGTGCAGGCGATCGCGTTGTAACAGGTCAAATGCTTGTCTCAATCGACGCAACAGATGCGATGCAGGCGGTTACCAATGCCGAACTTGATCTCGAACAAGCGCGCATCACGCTCGAGCACGATACTGCGCAGGCCCCAATTGATTACGACCAAACAAAGCGAGACGCTTCTCAATCGAAATTGGACCTTATTAATACATATTCCGATACTTACGCTGCACTTTCGGACGCGTATATAAAACTTCCAGATGTTGTTTCGGGAGCAGATAGCATTCTGCACGATTCAACCATCAGCGCAAGCAGTCAGAATATCAGCGCATTTGAAAATTTCTTTATTTCAGCGGATTCTGCGACACAGGATAGGGTGCATTTGTTCGCCGTGCATGCCGAACAAGATTACGATACGGCTCGGGCCGCCTACGATGCGAGCGCCTTGGAGTTCAAGGGGTTGTCGCGCTCATCAGATCCTGTAATTCTTGAACAGGCTCTTGATAGCACAAAACAAACAGCGATCCTCGCGGCCCAGGCGGTCACAAGCGAGACGAATCTTATCGATACGGTTGTCGACCTATTGAATCAGCGGAGCGTGAAGGCAAGTGCCCCAATTCTGTCTGCTCAAACGACCGCGCGCGGATATGTCAGCCAGGCAAACGGCATTCTTTCCGCACTCGCTTCGCAAGCTAAGAATCTCGACAATGCGAAAAAGGCCGTTACCGATACCGAACATACGCTCGCGCTCGCCTCGATAGGAAATTCGGACGGCACGAGCCCATTCAGCTTGGAACTCGAAAAGAACGATATTAAAAAGAAAGAAGCTGCCCTTGCGGATGCACAACAAGCGCTTACCGACCGTTCAATCAGGGCACCATTCGGCGGGATCGTAGCCGCAGTGAGTGTACGTCGGGGAGATACGCTTTCGAGCGGCGCTACGGTGGCTACACTTATAACGACGCAGAAACTCGCGGAACTTTCGCTCAACGAAGTGGATGCAGCGAAGATAAAACTCGGCGATAAAGCAACTTTAACGTTCGACGCGATTGACGGACTGACGTTGACGGGGAAAGTCGCAGAAGTCGACGCCATCGGGACAGTGACGCAAGGAGTGGTTTCGTACACCCTTAAGATCGCATTCGACAGTCAAGATGAACGAATTAAACCCGGAATGACGGTAAACGCCTCGATCATTACGGATGCTCATCAGGATACGCTCTTCGTCCCTGCAAGCGCGGTCAAAATGTTAAACGGGACGAGTTACGTACAGCTCTTTGATCCAGCGATACCTGACGCAGGAGGGACGCAGGGGGTTATACCAAATACAGCTCCGCAACAGATTCCAGTCGAGATCGGCCTTTCAGACGATGCGAATACAGAAATTCTGTCCGGGCTTTTCGAAGGTCAGCAAATCGTTGCTCGCACCGTTTCGACTTCTCAGACGACAAGTAGCCAGAGCACCGCGCCTTCGTTGTTCGGCGGGGGCGCTACTCGTATTCAGCGGTAACTCATGATAGAGGTCAAGAACATAACGAAAGTCTATGGCTCTGACGAAAACGCCTTTCAAGCGCTCGGAGGAGTCTCGTTCACCATTCACGAGGGCGAATTCGTCGCCATCATGGGGCCGTCCGGTTCAGGGAAATCCACGCTTATGCATATTCTCGGATGCTTGGATACACCGACCTCTGGCACCTATTGCTTGGACGGGAAGGATGTATCGACGCTCTCCGATGACGAATTGGCTCTGATACGCAAAGAAAAGATCGGCTTCGTATTCCAAGCATTCAACCTTTTACCGCGCACTACGGTCTTGCGCAATGTGATGCTTCCGCTCGTGTACGCTACCGTAGATGCTGATGAGCGTACAAAAAGAGCTTCGCAGGCTCTATTGGCAGCGGGTCTTCAAGAAACCCATTTCCTTCATAAATCAAACGAGCTTTCAGGCGGGCAGATTCAGCGCGTTGCCATCGCCCGGGCACTGGTGAACGAGCCGTCGCTTATCCTCGCCGACGAGCCAACGGGCAATCTCGATACGAAGACAGGAGAGATTGTGCTCGGTACATTCCAAAAGCTGAATGAAGAGCACGGTCGCACCATCATACTCATAACGCACGAGCAGGAGGTCGCCGCTCATGCGAAGCGCATTATTCAACTGCGAGATGGAGTGATAGTTGCGGATAGCACGATGCATGCCCGAAAAAAGATACATCATGAATCTTAGCGACATATTTCAGGAGACCTATACCGCACTTTCAGCGAACAAGGTTCGCTCCGGGCTCACGATGCTCGGCATTGTTATAGGGATTTCGTCCGTCATAGCCATGGTGTCAATCGGGCAAGGGGCGCAGAGTTCCATTCAATCGAGTATCCAATCGCTCGGCTCGAATTTACTCCAGGTGACTCCTGGAGCACAGCGTAGCGCGGGAGGGTTCGGTGTCAGTTCAGGTCGCGGTGCGGCGCGCACTTTGACTCTTGATGATGCGGACGCAATCGCGAAAGAAGTAAGTGGCATTTTCGCAGTCGCGCCGGAAGTGTCCGGTCGATACCAAATCACTGCGAAAGGCACGAATACGAATACGTCGGTTATCGGCGTTACGTCGGTGTATCCAACCGTCCGTAACGTGCAAATAGCCGAAGGCTCGTTCATTTCGGACCAGAACAATGCGTCAGGCGCGAAGGTCGCTGTTATCGGTCCGACGGTGCAGAGTGACTTATTTGGCGAAGAAGCATCGGCAGTCGGCCAATCGATTCGTATCAACAAATTGGAGTTCAAAGTCATTGGGGTTACCATCGCGAAAGGAGGAAGCGGATTTACAAATCAGGATGATACGGTGTACATTTCCCTGACCAGTGCACAAAGATATCTCGCGGGTGGCAAATACGTGACGACGATCAGCATCCAGGCCGAAAGCGCCGAAGCAATGGCGCAAGTGCAGAGCGACAGTACCGATCTCTTACTCTCTCGACATCATATTTCTGACTCGACTCAGTCGGACTTCAGTATCCTCAATCAGAATGATCTCATCTCAACCGTTTCGAGCGTTACTCAGACATTTACATTGCTCCTTGCCGCCATTGCGGGCATTTCGCTCATTGTCGGCGGCATCGGCATCATGAACATGATGCTCACGACCGTCACTGAACGCACACGCGAGATAGGTCTCCGGAAGGCGATCGGCGCTACGAAGAAAGACATCAGCATGCAATTTCTCGCCGAAGCGGTAGCACTCACTATCATCGGCGGCCTGATCGGCACGGCGCTTGGTGCGACGGGCGCGTATACGCTCACCGCTCTCGGAGTGTTGCAAACGAGTGTCTCTCTCACTTCGATACTGCTCGCGTTCGGAGTGTCGGCAGTAATCGGGATCGTCTTCGGTTATTATCCGGCGCGCCGCGCAGCATCTCTGAACCCTATAGAGGCACTACGGTATGAATAAATTGCACCCAAACCATTCTTATCCATCGTATAAACCTATATGAACTCAAAAATAATTGGCAGTGTTGTTATCGTACTCATTATAGCGGGCGGTTCTTTTTACGGAGGCATGGCGTACGCCAAGAACAACAGCACGGTTTCTTTTAGAAGTGGCAGTTCGAACGGTCAGTTAACGGCAGGTCTTGGAAACCGCACAGGAGGCTCGTTTGGACGAACGAACGGCGGCTTTGTCGCCGGCGAAATTCTCTCCAAGGATGCAACGAGCATTACCGTTAAAATGCAGGATGGCAGTACGAAGATAGTCCTAGTATCAAAAAGCACGCAGGTACAGAAATCAATATCAGGAACCCTGGAAGACCTCTCGATTGGAACTAACGTCACCGTGACCGGTTCAGCGAACAATGATGGCAGTGTGACGGCTCAATCCGTGCAAATCCGTCCCGCAGGAGTTACACCAATCGGACGACAGATACAGACAAACCAATAGTCGCCAAAGTTTGATGGGTGCCGGAATCGAACCAGAAATGTGGAGAGAATAGTGAGGAGCTATGCGACGAAGGGGTAGTAGTGCAAGTCCGGCCCCCGCAACACGGTTGTGACGCCCGCATTCTGCGAGGCTCGCCGAAGGCGGCCAGGAACTAGTATCGGCTCCCGTTAAGGGCAGTACAGTACCGCCTAGCATCATGTACGAATCGTAAGATCATCCTCACAAATGCCAACGATGATCAGATGGCCGAATTTGGTCTCACCGATTTGCCGTATGAACTCTTTACTCTCAAGCACAATCCTGATAAACCAGATCCGTCTTACTTTAAGACAATGCTCGCGCATTTTGATCTAAAGCCTGAAGAAGTAATCTATTTCGAGCACAATCCCGATGCGGTCAAAAGCGCGGAATCGATCGGCATAGTTTCTCATCACTACGATGCCGAAAAGAAAAACCTCGTTGCGCTTGAGGATTTCCTTAAAATGAATTTTTAAGGATTGCAGTTTTGGCTTTGTTTTGAGTCTGTGGACAAGCTTGCTCTGAAATCAGAGAAGTGTACAATGAGAGTCTAACCTCACCACCTCTGTCCTCGGGCAGGGGAGTATTTTCCAATCCGTAAATGGTGCTGAAATCACGATACCACGCGGTGATGAATTTTAGCGAATAATGCGTGCTTTGCCTTCTGCATTTCCTGCGCCGCCGCAAGGTGGGTTTTTGCCATCTGTTGTGTTTGCAGCGACTCTGGGGTGATGCCAGGTTTCAGATACCGTTCCGCCTGTGGAATCGAGAGAAGTTTTTCAATAGGAGTCACGTATGTGTTGTACCTCTTTCTAATCTTGCCCTTCGCATCCACAATCTCATCCGCAAAGGCGCACTGCCGATGGAAGTTCAAATACGGGTTCAGATACTCACGATTGAAGTCGTTCATGATACCGGCGTGCTTCCTCGGTATATGCGCATAGCCGAAGTGTCTTCGAATAACCGCCCCATTCTTGCCTTCGACAAGCGCATTGTCGTTTGTTCTTCGGCTCCTTGATTTCGTCTGCCCGATGAGAAGCTTCTGCAGAAGTGCAGCCACCACCTTGTTGATGTACTCGCTTCCGTTATCTGAGTGGAAGTTCAGTATCACGAATACGAACTGCCACAGAGCTTCCTCAAGGGCGGGACGCAGGAACTCTTCCGATATGCCAGCCACCGTGACCACGATCTCTCCCTGCGTCACCTCATCCACCAGATTGATGTGATAGACGCCCTTTTCCTTCTCCAGATCGCCCTGATGCACTGAATCCACGCGCAGATAGCCTGGTTTCCCGTACGGCTGCGGCTTTGTTCGAACACCTATGTTCACCGACACCGTCTGCGTCTTCGTATAGGTGAGTGAGCGGCTCTCGTATACTCTGGTACCGCGCAGGTTGTATAGGTGAGAGACAGAGATGCGAGCCAACCGTTCAAATCGCTTGTCTCCATATGTCGTGTACATATCGGAAAGTGTCTTCTTCAGTGCCGCTCCAGTCCTCCTTCCTTCCGCATTGTCCACTTCAGCGACGAGAGCGACGTCCTCGACCGTGTACACGCGAGGGAAAGAGGGCTGTGTGCGTGTTCGGGCAATAACATACCCGGTCTCCTTCTTCCTCCGTATCAGACGGTCAATCTGGGTATCTGAGTATCCGGTCATACCTCGGACGTATCCCTTGACGACGCTTCTGTTCTTCTTCGACTCAGATAAGTACCGGAACTTGCCGAGCGTCACACCGATCCACTCATACGCTTCCTCACGATTGCGCCTGCTAAACGCTCCTGCTTTCGAGAGTTCACTGAACTCCCCGAGCTGTGCGATACTCACGATGTTGTCGTCGTTCATGGTTATGGTCATACAACCGGCATAGTACGACGACTCCACGAGAGGGAGCCTTTTGGGCTCCCTTTACGTTGGAATCGACTTCCATTTCAGCACCATCTTGCATTGGAGAAGACTAGGGGTGGTTTGTTTATAAAGGCGGGGCTACAATAAAGTTATGAATCCGCTTGCCAAAGAAAGAGTCGCCATCTATTTCGATGGCAGCAATATCTACAACAAGCTCAAAAAGCTTGGACTACCCGAAGAAGGCAAGCGTTTTGATTTCACTGCACTTGCAGCACATATCGCTGGCGGAAGGGAGCTTATTTCTAAGAGATATTACGTAGGAATCGTCCGTAACTACGATAACTCAGAGAAAAGCGAGATGTTGGTCAGAAAGCAACAGCAATTCCTCGAAACCTTGCGTTCGAATGATTTCGAAATTAAATCGGGGAAAATCATGTATGGCGGCGGTCGCATACGCGAAAAGGGTGTCGATGTTAAATTAGCTCTCGATTTGGTTATCGGGGCTGCCGACAATCTATACGATACGGCAATCGTCATTAGCTCCGACATAGATCTCATTCCTGCTATCAAATATGTTCGCTATAAGAAAAAGAATGTTGAATATGTCGGTTTTGCCGGTACTCCCTCGTTCGGGATGATTAAGGAGTGCAATTCGCAAAGATTATTTGCTAAGGAGGATCTATTGTCATTCCAATATCTGAAGGAGTCCAGATAGCGGTGCAGTACCGATCCTCGTGTTCGGCGTGCGAAAGCGTTCAAGAATATTGCAATCGCCTGAAAACCGACCCATACCAGCCCCGTCGTTAAAAGAAGGGAGAATAAGAGTGAAAGAATCTTTGGATTACTTGAAGTGGCGGGTACGGTACCGTCTCGGGCATCCACAAGACTTTTTGTAGTGCTGTCTGATACACTTCGCAAATCATCAGTATGACTATGTACAACACAAAACTCACAGGAAAACGTGAAATCGCGGAAGGAACGATGGAATTTATTTTTGAACATCCGAAAGGTTTCGAGTATCAGGCGGGGCAGACGATAGATTTAGCACTTATAGATCCACCCGAAACAGACAGTGAAGGGAATACGCGTACATTCTCTCTGGTAAGTGCTCCTTATGAATCACCATTGAAGATTTCAACACGTATGCGTGATACGGCGTTCAAGCGTGTGCTTAAGTTCATGAAAGAAGGTACTGAAGTATCAATTGACGGTCCGTTCGGATCTTTCCTGCTTCATGAAAACGTAAATCGCCCGGCCGTGTTTCTTTCGGGCGGTATCGGCATCACGCCGTTCCACTCCATTATTGCGGATGCGACAGAGCGAAAGCTACCGCATAAAATTATTCTCTTTTATTCGAATCGACGTCCCGAAGATGCGGCATATCTTGATGAATTGAAACAATTTGCAACAGCAAACTCGAACTTCACGCTTGTTGCGACCATGACTGATTTGGAGAAATCCGCACAAAAATGGACCGGAGAACAAGGATATATCGATGCAGCGATGCTGAAGCGTCATCTGCCGGAGGACACCAACCTTGTGTACTATATTGCTGGCCCGCAAGCGATGGTAACAGCAATGAGAAGCGTACTGAAAGAAAATAACGTAAGCAATGACGATCTACGTTTCGAAGAATTTGCCGGTTATTAGCATCAAAAAGAAAATTACCAAGGAATCCTAAGGTCGTGTACGATATGGGGTATGGGTATGCCTCAGGGTCATGGCCACACTCATCATAATCATGATAGGCATGAGGGACATGTCACGGGCGACTTTTTAACTAAATTTTGGATCACCCTTGTTCTCACTATCCCCATCTTTTTCTACTCCGAGATGGCGGATATGGTCTTTGGTCTTCATGGACCGGAGTTCCCAGGTTGGCGGTATGTCCTGCTTCTTTTAGGCAGCGTCGTGTATTTCTACTGCGGGCTGGTTTTTATTCAGGGTGCCTACCAGGAACTAAAAGCGAAACTTCCGGGCATGATGACGCTAATCGCTATCGCGATCACAACGGCATACGTCTATAGCGTCGTTTCCATAATTTTTCATACCGGTCACGATCTCGTTTTTGAGCTCTCATCCCTCATCGCGATTATGCTGCTCGGCCACTGGATCGAAATGCGTGCCGTCATGGGGGCGGAAGGCGCACTTTCTGAGTTGGCAAAGTTACTTCCTGACACTGCCGAGGTATTACGTAATGGTAGAAATGAACGGATTGCTCTTTCAGAACTTCAGAGGGGCGATATTGTACTGGTGAGACCGGGGGGAAAAGTGCCAGCTGACGGAGTCGTCATTGAGGGGGAGTCCGAACTTAATGAGTCAATCCTGACTGGAGAATCAAAGTCAGTGATGAAAATGGTCAGCAGCGAGGTTATTGCCGGATCAATAAACGGCGATGGGAGTTTGAAAATCAGAGTCATGCATATGGGCGAGCGTACATTCCTCGCGGGCGTGATGCGTCTTATTGCTGATGCTCAGGCGTCAAAATCGGGATTGCAGATACTTTCTGATAGGGCAGCTCTTTATCTCACTATAATTGCTCTATCGGCGGGTATTCTTACCTTTGTTCTATGGCTTCTTGCGGACGCAGGAGTCATTACGGCTACCGAGCGGCTCGTGGCCGTGCTTGTCATTGCGTGTCCGCATGCGCTTGGTCTCGCGGTGCCGCTTGTTGCATCTATTTCAACCACGATGGCAGCGAAAAATGGCCTTCTCATTCGCCAGCGGCTTGCACTGGAGTCTGCAAGGAATATCAGCGTTGTGCTCTTTGATAAAACGGGGACGCTCACCAAAGGAGAGTTTGGTGTAGTGCAAGTGCTTCCGTACGGGGATCATTTTGAAGTCGATGTAGTTTCACTCGCCGCGTCCATTAATAGCTACTCGGAACACCCGCTTGCAAAAGCCATTATTCAGGAAGCTGCCGCGCGAAGCATTGGGCTCCAGCAAACGGATTCTTTTATACGCTTACCGGGCAAAGGAGCAAAAGCCCGTGTAAATGGAAAAGAATCGTACATAGGCAGTGATCAGCTGCTTTTGGACATGCATATCGCCGTTTCGAAACATCATGAAGAGAGGGTTGGGGAATTAGAATTAGAAGGCAAGACCGTAAATCATGTCATTCAAGACGGGAAACTGGTCGGGAGTATCGCGCTTGCCGACGTGGTACGACCAGAGTCACGAGAAGCAATTCGGAGTCTCACTGCGCTCGGTATCCACGTGGCGATGATTACAGGTGACTCGGAAGAAGTCGCTCAATGGGTCGCAAAAGAACTCGGCATTAAAGAATATTTTTCCGGCGTAGTGCCAAATCTAAAGGCAGAGAAAGTAAAATTTCTTCAAGAAGGAGGAGTGAAGGTGGCTATGGTTGGCGATGGAGTGAATGATGCGCCGGCGCTTGCACAAGCCGATCTTGGTATAGCCATCGGTGTTGGTACAAACGTCGCTCTAGAGTCGGCAGGAATTATCCTAGTCAGAAATGATCCGCGAGATATTTCAAAAATAATTCATCTCTCGAAATTAACCTATGTAAAAATGATTCAGAATCTCTTCTGGGCCGCGGGCTATAACGTCGTTGCTATTCCGCTCGCAGCCGGAGCGTTTGCGTCCTACGGCTTCGTCTTGCAACCGGCGTTTGCTGCAATTCTCATGTCGGCTTCAACGGTCATTGTGGCGTTTAATGCTATGCTCTTAAAAAGAAATTTGATTTAAATTATGAAAATATGAAAAATTTTTACATCCTTATTATTATTGCAGCTGCCGTTTTCGGAGGGTGGTGGTATCTGGGCGTACAACCAGGTCAACCATTTGGAATCGGCGCATTGAACGTGCCTGACGCTAAAGAGTCGCAGGTTGTCGAACTTAAAACCGGCGATACATACAATCTTACTGCGGGCTGGGTAAAGAAAAATATCGATGGGCGGGAGGTGAAGATGCTTGCCTATAATGACAGCATCCCTGGGCCGATGATCAAAATCCCGCAAGGAGCGGAAGTAACACTCCACCTTACTAACGCCATTGACGTACCGACTACGCTTCATTCTCATGGTGTTCGACTCGACAATGCGTATGATGGAGTACCCGACGTGACTCAGAAAGAGATTCCTCCGGGCGGGTCATTTGATTATAAAATAAAGTTTCCTGATGCCGGTGTTTTTTGGTACCACCCACATATAGATGAGCCGTATACTCAGCAGCTCGGCATGTATGGCAATTACATCGTTACCCCGAGCGATTCGAATTATTGGCCGCCCGTACATCAAGAAGTGCCGATAACTCTAAGCGACATTCTGATCGGGCGAGACGGTAATCCTGTGCCATTTTCAAAATCAGGTACTGATTATGCGCTCATGGGTCGTTTCGGGAACACAATGCTAACTAATGGTTCTACCGATTACGAACTGTCGGTACAGAAAGGGGAAGTCGTGCAGTTCGATCTCACGAATACGGCTAATACACGTACGTTCAATTTCGTTATACCAAGAGCGAAGATGAAACTCGTCGGCGGTGACAATGGCAGATACGAACACGAAATTTTTGTCAAAAGCGTGGTGCTTGCTCCCTCCGAACGCGCCATCATCGATGTGTATTTCAATGAGGCGGGCACATTCCCCATGCAGCACAAGACTCCAGATCGTACCTACAAACTTGGGAAGGTTACCGTTGTTCCTTCCAAGGCGACTCAATCATATGCAGCCCAATTCTCCACATTACGTACAAATGCCGATATGGTTGCTACAGCCAACGCGCTTGCGTCGTACGTTACTAAGCGTGCTGACAAAAGACTTACACTTACTGTTGATCTTGAAGGAGGCATGGGCAGTGGTGGTTCCCACATGATGCAGAATGGCCAGATGATGCCGAACGGTCCTATGGACATGGGCGGAAGCGACGATAAGATCGAATGGGAGGATACGATGGCGATGATGAACAGTATGGCCAATTCAAATAATGTGAAGTGGCAGATCGTCGATCGGGATACAAAGAAGGTGAATGACGACATCAATTGGAATTTCAAAGTTGGAGACAAGATCAAGATCAGTATCTTTAACGATCCAAATTCCACACATCCGATGCAGCACCCGATTCACTTTCACGGCCAGCGGTTCGTAGTGCTAAGCATCAATGGGGTAAAAAATACGAATATGGTTTGGAAAGACACTACATTAGTTCAGAAAGGAGATACGGTCGACATACTTCTTGAGGCGAGCAATCCTGGCACCTGGATGGCGCATTGTCATATTGCCGAACACCTCAGTGACGGGATGATGTTTAGTTTTGAAGTGGCTTCCTGATCAATCTGTGGAACAACAAAGGAAACAGCGCTCAATGCCATGCTGTTGCAGCGTCATTCTTTGTAGATTCGGAAATATTTGAGAAGGCAGGAAATTTCTTTGCGAAAAGTCCGATAGTCGTCGGTGCGTTTATGGCGCTCAGTTCGTAAATCCGATCGGCGGCTTGTACGCCGCTATAATAGTCACCTCGAGCGGAGTGATACCCAGCTTCAGCAATCATTTTCAAAACAGCATCATTATACTGTCCGAAAGGATACGCAAACTGGTTTATGGCGATGCCAAGCTCTTTTTCAAGCACCAGTTTGCTTCCGTAAACTTCATCCCATAACGTATACCGATCGGTGATGGTGTTGAGGTAGGGATGCGAGCGTGAATGATTGCCGATGGTCATGCCGGCATCGCGCATCTCTTTCAGCTGATCCCAGGTGAGGAATCCATTCCGGCCGATAGGATTCGTAAACACAAAAAACGTAGCTGTGTAGTGGTATTTCTTAAGGATCGGAAATGCGTATTTGTACTGGTCACTCCAGCCGTCATCAAAAGAAATGATGACGGCTTTTCCCGGAAGTGGTTTCCCGGTCTGGAAATAATTTTCAAGGTCTTCAAATGAGATGATGCGATAACCTGCTGTGTGCAGGTACAGCATCTCCGCGTCGAATGCCTCCGGTGTAAGAGCGAGTGCTCGTACAGCCGCGCTGTCATCCGGGTAGCTCGGTCGGACTATATGGTACACGAGTATCGGTAAATCTATTTTTTCACCCGGAGATAGAGCTGAGGACGACGTCTGTTGTGACGTTGTCGACACTTCTGCGTAGAACGCCTGATCTTTACGAACGTTTGGATTGCCAGAAGTATAGTAAGCCTGTAGCAAAAAAATACTTAGTGCATTGACAAGACAGAAAATAGTCAGGACAGGGCTGATAGTACTACTGATACGTTCGCGACGTTGTTTGCTTCGGCGTCCCACGGATGTTAGGAAGGCAGGGTCATCGAGTGCATGGGCGAGCCGGTTGCGAAGTTCTGGATATTTTCGATAGTCGTATCGAGGATACGCATCACCGCTTCCGTCGTGTTAAAAGCGAGGTGTGGAGTGACGATGACGCGCGGATGATTGATGAGGTAGTGATTTTCGAGTACGGTCCGCAACTCTGCTTCTTTAGGATGTGGGGAAGTGAGAAATGAGGTCTCGTCAGCAAGATCACCCTCTTCCTCAAGGACGTCAAGTCCTGCGCCAGCAACCAAACCGCTTCTCAGCGCCTCGACAAGAGCATCAGTTTCCACAACTGCGCCGCGAGCAGTATTAATAATATAAGCGCCTTTCTTTATATCTTTAATGTTGTCGCGGTTGATAAGATGATATGTCTCTTTGTTGTAGGGGACATGGAGCGAAATAATATCAGAGGTCGAAAGCAATTCCGTCAAAGATACGTAGGGGAAATTAAGTATGTGAGACAAATCAGGATTCGGCTTAATATCAAATGCAATAACTTTCATGCCGAAGCCTTGCGCCATGTGGATTAAGTGCGCCCCGATGTGTCCGGTCCCGATCACCCCGATAGTTTTGCCCGCAAGATCAAAACCGCGAAGTCCGGCGGGCGAGAATGTCCCCCCGCGCACGCGCTCATCGGCGTCGATGACACGCCGCGAAAGTGCGAGCAAGAGCGCAAATGCAAATTCAGCGACCGTATTCTCGCCGTAGAAGGGCACGTTCGCCACCGTGACGCCGCGTGCTTTCGCGGCGGCGAGGTCAATGTGGTCATAGCCGGTCGAGCGGGTCGCGATAAGTTTCAGCCCCGGGAAACGAGTGAGCTCGGCCTCGCCAATCTTAGATTCGATAAAGTTGCAAAGAACTTCGGCGTCGGGATCAGTCAGTTCTGGATGCGCACCGACGGAACCTTCATGAAAAACAATGTCGTGTCCGGTCAGTTTTGCCTTCACATACTCCTCCTCCCACGGTTCGCCTGAAAAATAATGGATCTTCATGTGGAAACTATTTTACACTATATACCTTGGTGTTAGATAGCTTGAGACACGATTATCGAAATCGATGGGAATGAAATTTCCGATGGAGATACGGCCGTGCGTACCGGTCGAGGCCCCAGTAGCCAGCGACACGCCGTGCGAGCACCAGAGCAATCGCGAGGAGAAAGAGTATAGGATTGATACTCACTGTGCCAGCGAGCATGAAGTTCAGGTTCATGAAGAAGCCGAAAAACGCTGCGATACCCGTAAAAAGTCCGACGATGAGTCCGAGTCCGACCAATACCTCGCCGACCGCGATGGCGTTCGACCAGGTAACGAGGTGCGGAAGCACCGTACTCTTGAGAAATCCCGCGTACCACATCTGTACGTCTGGATGAGCTCCAGCGGTCTTTGCGAGTGCGCCCTGTATAAAACCCTTTAACGCCGCTCCCGCATTGCTTCCAAGCCAGGCTGGGTTCATAACTTTCTCAATGCCTGCGGTAATCCACTCATAGCCGACGTACATTCGTATAATAAACCAGAGCGGAGCACTTTTCTTATCCGAGGTTAATAGGTACGACAAAGAAGACTGTTCGGTGGTATGAGTCATATTGATATTCTATGGGAAACACTACAGAAAGAAAGTTGCACGTGGGGAGTACGATATGCGTGTACAATGGGCACTATGGATGTTGTGTTTGTGACGAGAAAATTAATACATTCAAGAGGCATCCCAGAACAGCGGGAACGTGTGTAGACATTCGGTGGTACGTATCTATTAAAATTTATGTTTCAACAAAAAAAGTTTGTAATCTATTATCTCGTTTGTATCCCTTTCATTATTTCCGGTGCGGTGAATGCTGGCTTTAGTCGTTATTTTATGGCAATACCTTTTATAGTATTGGCACTTTGGATAAGTAGGTCAAAACTGAACAACGCGCTACTTTTTTACGGAACAATCGCTCTTATTGTCGTGGTAGTTTTCGTCAGTCATACACAGACAAGAAATCCCTTGTTATTCCCAATCATTTCCGGCGGGCAGATAGAAATACTTCGTGATGGATATCAGATAACGTATGAAGATGGGAGTGGTGGTTTTTCGAATGACAGCTCGTGTGACAGTTGTATAACCAAAACGAAGGTCAGCAAAGGGGATGTCCATAAAGTTTTAGGGGTACTCATGGGCTACCCCGATTTTGGAGAGAAGATTATTCTTGTCACCGATATCGGCCAATTCGACCAGTACGATTATGCACCCGTGGTTGGCGACGAAAAAAATATCCGTTTAAATAAGCCGGCACGAGCAGCATGGGCAGATGCTTTAGGTATGCTCATGGCATGGCCCATGGCTCCGATTATGGTATTTTCCCTCCCAGGGTTTCTCGCTCAGTATGTCTTCTCGAAGCCATGAGAATACTTATTGAGAAATAATTTCTCTTTGAATCCGCACTTTATATCACTACTATGACGAGCGGTTTCGCTGAGTACACGCATTAATTATGTCATCGGCCAATGAAAATCTATCGGAACGCCAACTCGTACGAGAAGCAGCTGTAAATCCAGCTGCACGCGAACAGCTCAAGAAGGAGCTACTGCCTTACGTCGTTCAAGCAACAAAAAAATTAATACAATCGCGAGGTATTCCAGAGCATCGGGAACAAGAACTGGTTACTGTAGGAATGACTCCGTTTGATCGTGTTTTCAATATTTATCTCAAGAATATAGGTGAACACTACGAGGAGGAAGGGTATTTCTATAAATATTATATTTGGTGGATGCGAAAGGCGATCTTCGAATATCTGCACTCAAAATCTGTGTAAAAATGATATCAAACACTAATTTAATTAAAATGGACGCGAAAAAGAATATTTCGCGTCCATTTTGGTGGTGGGTGGAACGGACATTTAGTCCCGATCTTTCTTGGCGTCTTCATGGCCTTTATTGTAGGCCTTCAACTCCTCGACTTCTTGATGCGAGTAACCTTCGAAGATGCTGCTGTGAGGCGGTTCATATTCGTGATTCATTCCGTCTTTGTAGCCTTCATCTTCGAAACCGCGAAGTGTTTTAAGCCCATCTACAACTCCAGACTCTGTCTGGTGATGCACGGGCGTCCAGACGACTCTCACTTTGATACACTGCGCTCATGCGCTTCAGAAAAAGCACTCATGCTCTATACAAGACCGAA
>JAHFMQ010000061.1 GCA_023267775.1 Candidatus Kaiserbacteria bacterium
GTACTCAGGTTTTTTCAATGCCGCTGACAATAACTGGCGGTGGTATGTGGATGATAATGGGAATAGTGTTCAACCCGGAAGCGCAAGTATAGGAGGGAATTTGACGGTCGGCGGGAAAAACGTTTGCCTTCAAGATGGCACGAACTGTCCGCTCGGAGGTACTCGTTGCGGCACGCACAACAGCGGTGACCAATGGTCGGCGACTTGTCCGTCGCCTCAAACCGGTACGATAAACTATGCATGCAACAATGGGATTACCACGCAGCTCAATTCTAGTTGTGCAAATCCGTGCGGCAGCCATCCATCCGGCTCAACATGGAGTGATCCGTCAGCGTGTGGAAGTCCGCTGGTATGTTATCAAGGGTCGGTCACCTATTCTTGCACCAACGGGACCGTGAGACAGGAAAGTACCAGTTGTAGGAGAGTTTGTGGAGGATAATAACTTGGGGGTGAAACCCCCAAGTTACGGAGAAGTGCTCCGCATCGCTCAATCACGATTGCCAGAGCATCGGCTCACAAAACGTTTAGCTGAAGCGCACGCGAAAGAGCAAGAAACGTTTGGCTGATCATTGAAGATGATAACCTATAAAGAGCCCCTTTTGCCATTTCCCCTATCCGGTCACGCCTATTGCTTTCCTGACCTCCTTCATTTTCGCCTCACTTACTAGCGGACGGCGAGAATGCCCCGCCCCTTTGGAGCGGGGATGAATCGCCGCCCCGCAATTCCCGCGCCGCAGCTTTGTGCGGCATACGCGGGTTGCGGCCGTGCGCTCGGTGGAGCGCACTTTGTCTAGCAAAACACCACGGTAGCCGCCTGGCCCAATGCCCCGTCAGCTCTGCTGCGGGGATGGGACAGGCGGCTTGTTTTACTGTCCGCGCCTCATCTCTGCCCTGTTTGAGGACTTCATCAATACTGGCGGTGTCTATCCAGTGGGTATTTTAGTAATGATACAAAAGTGTCTTATTGTCGAAACGGTATCAGATACCTTGTCAAAATAGGTCTTTCTCAAAGAGTTGATATCCCCATTGCATATATCAACTAAATAGCATATAACGTTGATATCCATATGAGCAATGTCAACCAACTAAAAATAGGCCGCTATATAGCGCAAAAAGACGGGTACAAATCCTTCACTCCTTTTGATTTTCCTCCAAAAGGTGGCTTTTCTATAACTCCGAGACTCTATAAAAAACATGAAGAAGCTATCAGGTTGGTTGGTAAGCTCGACGGCATAACTCGGCTTTTGCCAGATAAAGATTTTTTTCTGCTCATGTTCATCAAAAAAGATGCGGCGTACTCGAGCCAAATAGAAGGAACGAAAGCGACATTGCAAGATGCCGTCGCGGCACCGGTTACGGAAGAAAAATCTCGTCTTCATCCCGACGTGGACGATATCGTTCACTATGTTGAAGCTGTAAATTACGGTATTAAGCGATCCGAGACACTTCCTATTTCTTTGCGGCTTATACGTGAGATTCACGAGAAGCTGATGACAGGAGCTCGTTCAACACAGCATGCCTACCCGGGTGAATTCCGACGTTCACAAAATTGGATCGGTGGGAAAACATCACACGATGCTTCCTTTGTGCCGCCTGCTCCGGACGACATGAATAAATCGCTTGATGATCTTGAGAAATTCATTCATGCCAAAGATGACTATCCCTCGCTTATAAAAGCCGGTCTTTTGCATGCACAGTTTGAAACGATCCACCCTTTCACTGATGGAAATGGCCGTACCGGCCGCATGCTCATCGCTATGTACATGCATCATACTGGACTTTTAGAATTGCCGGTGCTCTATCTCTCAAACTACTTCAAGAAATACCAGAAGCTTTACTATCAGAAATTGCAAAGTTATCATGATGAAGATTCTGATATAGACGCGTGGCTTGAATTTTTCCTTGAGGGTGTCGCTGAAATTGCTGAAGCATCTGTTGAAACTTGCGCTAAGATTACTGCACTTCGTGACCGTGACTTTGCCAAGATGCAAAAGCTTGGTAAAAAGTCGGCCGAGTCTACGCTTGAGATCGTACGTAAACTTTTCGGCCAGCCTATTATTGGCGTTGCTGAGATAATGAAGTGGACCGGCTTCAGCCCCCAGGGCTCCTATAACGTGATCAACCGACTCAAGGATTTGAAAATCCTGGAGCCTCTTGGTGATGCCGATTATGGGCAAAAGTATATCTACGCCGATTACTACGAAATCTTCGACGACGCATTTCGTGAAGCGCGCTCTAAAAAAATGGCTAGGCAGTTAACGCAGAAACCGTAACTTGGGGGTGTAACTTGGGGGTGAAACCCCCAAGTTACGCGAAAGAGCAAGAAACGTTTGGCTGATCATTGAAGATGATAACCCACAAAGAGTCTCTTTTGCCATTTTCCCTACCCGGTCACGCCTATTGCTTTCCTGACCTCCTTCATTTTCGCTTCGCTTGTCGCTCGCGCCTCATCTCTACCCTGTTTGAGGACTTCATCAATACTGGCGGTGTCTACTATCAGATCTTCGTATTTTGCGCGCAGAGGGCCCAACAAACGATCAAGGTCTTCGATAAGAATTTCCTTAAGCTCTTTGTATTTGCCGCGATGTTCTTCGTAAATCGGCTTGAGTTCCTCTTCAGTCCGGACGAGTCGATGAATTTGATACACATTTTCTGGGCGTTCGCCTGAAGAATCGGTGACGATTCCCATGACCGATTTTATGAGCTCATCTTTCGGCGCAAAAAGTCTAATGACGTTTCCATAGCTTTTGCTCATTTTCTGACCATCAATACCTGGAACGATGGCAACATCCGGCATGATGTATGGTTCGGGAAGTTTGAAAACCTCTGTTTTGAAGATACGATTAAATTTTTCTGCTGTGTCACGAGCATATTCAATATGCTGTTTCTGATCCTGTCCCACTGGTACTACTGCGGCGTCGTAGAGAAGAATGTCAGCTGCCATCAGCATTGGATAATTAAACGTGCCGACCGTAATTTCTTTATTCTTTGCCTCCGCGTCTTTGTATGCGTGTGCCCGCATGAGATACGGCACAGTGGTAATGGTGTCAAAAATCCAACAGAGTTCTGTGTGCGCAGTTACTTCTGATTGTTTAAAAAAGACGACCTCTTTC
>JAHFMQ010000062.1 GCA_023267775.1 Candidatus Kaiserbacteria bacterium
CTTCGCAATGCGATCGATTATCGCCACATGATGGGCAATCGCGCGTTTGGTAATCTCGGCCTCATTATTCTGCCGTCGGCAATACTCTCCATCGGCACGGGCATCTACTTTTTCAGCCGCGTTCTGTGGTTTGGAGCGAAATCAATGATCGACACCTATGTCCGCGTAAGCATCATGGGATTCGACGCGCGGCCGTCATATGATTTTTTCTATGTTGATACAAGTGCGATACTCATTTTGACACTGATGAGCGTCGTACTCATTCTTATACTCATCTGTGCTGGCTCACTGATCGGTACGGGTTCCCGCAAGCCGCCCGTCTCCACGCCGATCTTCCTTCTTTTTTACAGCTTCTTGGCGCCGCTCTGGCTCTCGGTCGCGCTCGTAAGCGCATGCTTCAAGACGGGCGTCCGCTGGCGATAATATATGGAAGATTCAATCGTAAATACACGCGCCGCGCGCTGGAGCACCTACGCGATTGCGTTTGGCATCACTTCGCTTATCTTCGCGACGGCACTTTTCGCGAGCAACTATTTCAACAATCAACGCATCGCGGATATTCGCGCTACGCAAGACAACATATCGACCGATATTCTTTCGCTCGAAACACAGTTCGATCTTCTGCAAGAACACTCCTGCTCGGACGTCGGCGAAAATACTATATTGCCGAGCGAATTGCAAACCCTCGCCAATCAGCTCTCCTACATGGAAGGTCAGGGCTCGTCGAATCAAGACGAGGTCTCTCGCCTCAAACGCCTCTATTCGCTCCTTGAGATCAAGGACTACCTTCTGATGAAACAACTCGCTGCCAAATGTAATCTCAAGCCGGTCTTCATCCTCTACTTCTATTCCAACAAGGGTGACTGTAGTGATTGCCAAAAACAAGGCTACGTACTCACCTCCCTCGCGCGCACCTATCCGCCGTTGCGCATCTATTCGTTTGATTACAACCTCGATGTTTCCGCGCTCAAAACACTCATTTCAATAGATGACATCGAGGACAAGCTCCCTGCGCTCTACATCAACGGCAAAACATACTACGGTTATCAAGACCAAGCCGCCATAGAAAAAATCCTCCCCCAGCTGGCGACGCTCAAGAAAGCTGCTACATCGACGAAGGCTACTACGACTATTGATCTCACATCAAGAAACAAGACACTTTCCCAGGAATGAATAGGCGAATTTCGTTGCGTTGAAATATTTCACCAGTTCGTCAGTCGCTTTGTCGATGTCTTCGATGTAGCGATTGTGCGTCACGGCAGAGCGTCCGGCCTTCCACACTTTCTCCTGAGGATTCTCGTCGGGAGCGTAGCGGGGGAACCATACGATCTCCATGTTTCCGTCTTTTTTCACCTGCTCCTGCGCCGCACTCCCTTTGTGCCAGCCTGCATTGTCCCAGAAGATCGCAATCTTCTTCTTGGGGTAGCATCCACGAATCTTCTTCAGCACGTCGGCCGATACGTGCATCGTCTGGAAGTCTGTCTTCCACGCATGTTCCTGCCCATTTTTGATGTTCAGAAAGCCGTACACATGTTTCCGCTTCCTGCCGCCGGTTGAGACCTCAATCTTCGGGTACTCCCCCACGGGGAGCCATACTCGCTGTATCGTCGTTGCCGTCGTGAGCACCATTTCGTCACCTGTGAGGATGACCGTGTCTTTTTCCTTGAGGAGCTTCGAGAACATGCGTGCAGCTGTCTTTTTCCATGTCTCCACTTCTTTGTCGTTGCGTTCCTTGTATACCGTGCCGGGGCGGTGGTACGTGAACGACACCTTTTTGAAGATGACGTACAGCGAGGTCTTCGATCTGTACTTAACCTTGTATTTCTTCTCAATCCAGTCACCAAGTATGCCACTGGTCCAGTGTTCATGCGCGTAGCCGAGATCTTTAGGTGTTTTCTCCTTCAGGGTCTTTTCGATCGTGGTACGCTGTCTTTTCGTGAGGAGATCCTTCGGCTTTCCCTTGCGCTTGTCGGTGAGCGCAGAGATTCCCTCGTCTCGGTAGTGCTGCTTCAAGAGGAGCGCGTGGGAACGCGAGTAGCCGGTGAATGATTTCAGATCGTTACTTCCGCCTCTCTGATCGGTGAGGAGGATTGCCTGTGCACGAAGCGCTTCCGCTCGTGTCGTCTTCGCGGATCTGATGAACGTCTGTAATTCACGCACCTGTATGCTGGAAAGCGGCTTGATACCTGGATTATCTCACACAAACTGTCTTATTTCATGGTGTGGTGTGAATAGATTTCCTGGCATAAACTTATCTATGTAACTTCGCGCCAAATTTGCAAATAAATATTCTCGCAGCATATCTTTTTCGATTTTCCCTAATGTTTCTAGTTTCTGAACAAATTCGACAAATAATTCCCTCATAATCTTGTCTTTGTCCTTGAATTCTTCTGAAACGCCGTAGGTTATTTCAATATGATCGTCGTATATCTTCACTTCTGATGGCCCCCACTCATAGTTGAAGAGAAGGGCAAACCCGATTAAAAAATCTGCCGACTGTGCGGGGGTATAATATCCGGCCGCAGCATTCCTCGGATCAATGGCCATATATTCAGAGGCAGCACCCGGTGTGGAAATTATATTCTGAAGCAGTTCATCTCCGTGTGCGTAGGACATTATTGGCTCCTTATTATTCTGTAGAAATGTCTCACTATTTTCGAGAAGTTTTGCGAGACTTTCGTACTCCTTGCCATTTATGAAGAGTTGTTTATTCAGCATTTCCTTGACCGTACTATCGCTCCGCAAGTCCTCAATCACAGCGAGACAATTGAGACGTAAATTGCATCCCTGAACTAATTCATCTTCTGCCAAAGGTCTAGCCGTACTTCTCCACATTGCAACCAAATCAGCGGTAAAACCCCTAAAGGCGTTCTGAAATTCCTCCATACTTCCATTCGCGAGCAGTTGACTGAACGGGATTCCAACAATATTTTGTACCACGAGAGATCTATCCTGCTTGTCTCTGTTCAAGAGCCGGACCCTTGGCATGCGCAAATACGGTCGCAAGCGGACATAAGAATCATACTCCGCCAATACATCGCCGTATCCTAAATATCCTATGCCTTCTGATTTTGCAAATAACGTTTTCGTCGAGTTGCCTAT
>JAHFMQ010000040.1 GCA_023267775.1 Candidatus Kaiserbacteria bacterium
TCGGCGCAGTGCACCGACAAGGCGGTAAATAAAGTCACCGCAAAACTCTTTCAAAAATATAAATCACCCCGGGATTTTGCGAATGCGAAGCCGGTCGTGCTTATGAAAGAACTTTCTTCGATTCCATTTTTTCGCAATAAAACAAAAGCGATTATTGGTTCAGCAAAAGAAATTCAGACGCGGCACGGCTCCGCCGTGCCGCGCAACGAGCATGAGCTCGTTGCGCTGCCAGGTGTCGGCTATAAAACTGCGCACGTTATTTTGGGTGAACTGTATGACACATGGGAAGGCATACCGACCGATACTCATGTGAAGCGCTTCGCAAAACGTTTTGACCTCACGGATAATTCCGATCCCAAAAAGATTTCGAAGGATCTTGAGGCGCTTATTCCGAAAAAAGACTGGAAATATGTAAACAATGGTCTTGTTCTCTATGGCCGGTACGTATGTCCTGCCCGCCCGCATGAGTGTTCCGTACACCCATTAACAAAATTATGGCCGCCTGCCGCGCTTTGTTGGCCAAAAGCAAAATGAGTATAGAAAGAAGCGCGGACCGTATCTCAAAGAGACCGGAATCACGTCCTGCTGGCCGTGTTCCTAACTCTCGGGCCGTCGCCCTGCGAGCCAACTCTCTTTTCAATACGACCTCGCACTTCCGCAAGGCGGTCTGGGCGCATTACCAAAAACAAGGCAGGCACGATTTGCCGTGGCGGAAAAATTACGACGCTTACCACGTACTTGTTTCAGAGATTATGCTCCAGCAGACGCAAGTTGAACGTGTCATTCCTTTCTATAAAAATTTTCTGAAAAAATTTAGAACCGTGCGCGTGCTTGCGCACGCGCCGCTTTCCGAAGTGCTTAAGAGTTGGCAGGGACTCGGCTACAATCGTCGCGCGAAAATGCTTCATTTAGCCGCGGAAGAATCGGTACTGAACTATAGCGGGGAACTTCCAAAACAGGTTCAAGAATTAGAAACTATGCCGGGGATTGGACCGTATACCGCCCGCGCTCTGGCGGCTTTTGCATACAACCAAGATGTTGTAATGATTGAAACCAACATACGCACCGCAATCATCCACCACTTCTATCCAAAAAGAAAGAAAGTATCAGATACAGAAATCGAAAAAATACTCGTACAAGTTCTGCCAAAAGGAAAGGCCCGAGAATGGTACAGCGCGCTTATGGACTACGGCGCTCATCTGAAACGTTCCGGAGTTAAATTGAACGCCAGACATGCACGGTATATTAAACAGCAGAAATTTATTGGTTCAAAAAGGGAAGCACGAGGGGCTATCGTACGTTTATTGACCCAGCAGACCGCGTCGCGCGGAGAAATATTGAAACTCTTTACGGGTAATCGGCGATATCAAATACTCGAAGCGCTGCGAACACTTCTCGGTGAAAATATCGTGCAATGTAAAGCCGGTCGCTACTCACTTACCGACTAAATAATAAAAGGGTGGAGATTTTGTCTCCACCCCCTTAGCGTCGAAACGCGGGGAAGCATTCAGCACACAATCGCCAGTTGAGGTGGTAGAGCGAAAGTTCTACCGCACTCTTCTAACGGGCACTTCATGCTGTTGCTATCGGATTTTTCAGTCACCCTTTCCACTTTTTGTCCACAATGTGGACAAACGACCTGCTGACGATTCGGGTCGGGATCAGAACCATTTGTGCCCATCAAGAAACCTCCTTGTGAAAAGATTTTTGAGAGTTACAATTTGGAACAAATTTCTATCTGTAGCAGTTATAGTCGATATTTTTTCTACGTCAAGCAATTTTCGGACAACTATGCGGATAACTTTTCAATCTCAAAAATAAAACGCGACACAAAGTGTCGCGTTTTATTTTTGAAAATATATCCAGCACTACATTCCTATGAGCACTGGGATGACCATCGGAGCTTTATTCGTGCGGGTGAAGAGGAATCCCGCAAGCACATCAGTCAAATTATTTTTTACATAATCAAGATCGACAGGGTTCATATTCTGCGCAGAATCTTCAATTGTTTTCTTAATGAGAACTCGGGCTTCATTCAGAAGATTTTGCGATTCTCGCAGGTAAATGAAGCCACGACTGATGATATCGGGCGACTTACGAAGCTTGCCGGTCTTGAGGTTTACGCTCGCTATGATGACGAACATACCGTCTTTGGCGAGCGACTGGCGGTCGCGGATAACGACTTCTTGCCTGTCTCCAATCGTAAATCCGTCAACTACCATGGGTGCCGACGGCACTTTCTGTTTGTGCACGTTTAGACGATGTCCCTCCTCTATATCAATAACCGTGCCATTGTCTGCGACGATGATGTTTTCACGCGGGAAACCGGACTGTTCCACTGCTTTTGCGTGGCAGGCCGTCATTGAGCGGTAGCCGTAGCCCGGCATGAAGAAGGTCGGATGCACTTTTTTGTTAATCCAGACCAGTTCTCCAGTGTTGCCGTGGCCAGTCGAGTGAACGTCCGAGGATTTGTAGTGAATAAGCGTCACGTTGTGACGATAGAGGTTGTCTTTGAGTTTCTGTACGGCGATCTCATTTCCCGGAATGACCGATGACGAGAGGACAATAGTGTCGCGTTCATTCAACGTAATAGACTTGTGTTGTCTCGTCGCGATGCGCATAAGTCCAGCAAATTCTTCTCCTTGGGCTCCCGTCGAGAGGATGACGATTTTATCTGCCGGATAATTGCCAATGTCTTGCGCAGGGATGAACGTTTCTTTTTTGACTTTAAGAAGACCAGTTTTCTCCGCGATCTCAAGATTGTTCCTTATGGATCGGCCCTCGGTAACAATTTTCTTCCCATATTTTTCGGCTGCCTCCATGATGTGAATCATGCGCTCAAATTGCGATGCGAACGTGCCGATAATAAGACGACCAGACACGGTTTTAATGATGTCCTCGAGTGTCTGGAGTACGCGCGCTTCAGGAATTGAAAATCCGTCCTTCTCGGCGTTGGTCGAATCGGCGACGAGGAAGATATTATTATCCTTACTTATCTCGCCCCAGATCTTCTCTTCTTGTTCGGACGGAGTCACGCCGTCATGACTAAGCTTCAAATCTCCGCTGATGACAACGTTACCCTGGGGAGTTTCTACTGAAACGCCCATTGAATCCGGAATTGAGTGAGTGACGGGGAAAAATCGGACTCGCGTTTTCCCGATAGTCACTGTCTGACCAACTTCAACCGTGATCATTTCTGATTTTGGCACATCCGGATATTCTTCTTGTCGTCGCTGAATCATGATCGACGTAAGGTTCTGTGTGTAGATAGGAGGGGTACCAAAACGGGGAAGCGTGAACGGAATGCCGCCGATATGGTCGAGATGTCCATGCGTGATGATGACGCCTTTTACGCGGTCGGCATACTTCTCCAGATATTTAGTATTGGGAAGTATGTAGTCCACTCCTGGAGAAGAATCTTCCGAGACGAACTGGAAACCTGCGTCGAACACGAGTATGTCGCCGGTTGCACCCACTTCAACGGCGATCATATTGCGACCGACTTCTTCTACGCCGCCGAGCGGGATAATGCGAACGGTGGTTGGTCCGGCTGGCTCAGGGAAGTAATCAGCCGTGCGATTTATGCGCGTCGGCATTGAAGTCGGACGGCGGAGTATTCGCTGAATGCGACGTGATGCGCCGCCCGGGCGGGGTCCTCCACGATGTGTTAAACGGTTACCGCCGCGCCCAAAATTTCTTTGCTGGCGAGGATGGTCGGAACGCGCTTCATGTGGATGACCCGAATGTCCTTTTGGGGACTCCGAGGAGGGTGCTGGAGCTGGCGCTGGTGCAGATGCTGAATTCATAACAATTAATTAATTATTCGGGCTTGTAAACTTTGCTGACAAAGTTTCCTCCCGTCGCTCGTTTCGGACGAATCAAGTAAGAACTTGTTCGTCGCTCCACTCGCTGGGTAGTAAAACCTGTATGAAAAATTAGGCATAACTTTATTTTGTAAAAAATGGCCAGACTGCATCCGTCGCTTTGTACCACGTTGCCACCGTCGCAAAACGATCTGAAGGCGTGATGATCTGCGGAAGCACGACGCCTTTCAAATCATTCGGCACGACATATGTGAAGTTGGGCGCATAAATGAATACAGCCGGATAGTCCGCCGCAATGGTGTCTTCAATTTTCTGGAGATCCGTTCTGCGTACGTCCTGATCAATTGAACTGCGTGCCTCTTCAAGTAATGTGTCAATCGTTTTATTGGTGTAGAGCGCGATATTAAGTCCAGGATCATTGCGCTCTTGCGAATGCCAGAACGCGTAGAGATCCTGATCACGGCCGATAACCATGCCGTAGAGAAGAGATTCATATTTACGAGGGCGAATGACGTTTTGGGAAAGGTCGCCTGGTTCGTACAGTTCTATATCGATCGGAATACCGAGTTTTTCCCAATCCGCTTTGACGGCACTTGCGACGTTTTTTAATTCGGGAACGTTTGACGTGCGGATAGTGATTCGATCAAGTGTTTGTTTTGCACTTGAATTCTTCCACATGTGCTGTGATCCGTCATAGGACCATCCTGCTGCTTGGAGTATCGCTGCAGCATCTCCCGTAGGGCTTACTGATTGAGGAACGGCTACTTGTGTTACGTTCTCTCCAGGGGGAACAGGACCCATGATCGGTGTTGCGTAACCCCCAAGCACGGTGTCGACGATATTTTGACGATCTACCGCGAGTGAAAGTGCTTTACGCACTTCTGCCCGCGCGAAGACTTGTTTTCCGCTCGGGTTGAGGAATATACCAAATACACGAGCGTATGGAGCAGTGAGCACTCCTTTCATTGAGACGTCATAAGCACTTTCTTCGGCGCCACTTGAGAGGGCTCGCACAAGGTCGTCGCTTCGTGAATAGAAATTGAATCGAATGCTGTCGAGATAGGGTCGACCGAGTACGTAAAATGAGTTCGGGGCAAAAGCCACGTTTTTGATAAGTCCGGACGCATCACGCGAAACGCTTGCGACCTTGAAGGGGCCCGCGCCCACAGGACTTGTTTGAAGGTTTGAGAAAGGGAATTCTTCATTCGAAATATTCTGCCAAAGTCGTGAAGGGAGAATCCCTAGTGTCGTAAGTCCGAGAAACGGCGCATACGGTTTCGCAAGGGTAAAACGTATAGTACGTTGATCGATTTTTTTGACACTTACCCCAGACCAGTCGGCGTATGTAGGACTTTTAAGTGCAGGGTTCTGTGCTTTCCCAATCGTAAATACGACGTCATCTGCCGTAACAGGCGTTCCGTCAGAAAACTTTGCGTTGTTACGCAGCACGAAGTCAAAGGTTTTACCGTCGGAGCTCATGGCGTAGCTTTCGGCAAGTACGGGTATGAGCGACCCATCACCAGAAAGTCCCATAAGTCCGGCATACACGAGACTTGAAAGGTCACGATCGGCATCACTAATGGCAAGGAGCGGATTTATAAACTGTGGACTTCCAACCTCACCTTCAGAAAGACTTCCGCCATAAGTCGGCACATGAACCAAAAGCGATTGTTCGAGCGAATACAGACTTGAAAGGGAAGCAGCGCCAACTAAGAGTGCAAGAATGTAAAAAATGACACGATCACCGGGCGTGAATGAACGTATGCGTTCCTGCACGCGTTCAAACATTGAAACAGAATACGTACGAGAAAGTTTTTTCAGCAAAAAGGGATTAGTTTGTTCCATAGAGGAGTTTCGGTATCTAAACCATCCTCACACCGATCATGATCCCGCAAGAAGGAAGTTTGCTATCGCTGTGAGTACGAGAATGATCGCAACAACAATAGTCGTATTGAATAGAAATTTTTCGGCGCCTCTGCGCTTATAAAACGTCGACGCGAAGTTATCGCCTCCAAAGGCTCCGCCGAGGGTCGCACCGCGCTGTTGAAGCACGATTCCGACGATGAGGAGTATTGAGAGGGTAATTTCCGCGTACGGCAGTGCCGATACGAGTGCCTCCATCTGTGCGGAGAAGGATACCACGAATGGTGAATCACACGCAAGAAGCTGTGGAATATAACAGTAGCGCCGCGAGAAGGTTTGCGGCGCTTTGATTTTTGTTAGATTTTTCTTTCGTTAGCACGAACTCGTCTCCATGTGGTAAGAAAACCACTCGGAAACCTCTTGTTGTTGCAAGAACATAAGGTTTTCTCTATACTCTCGGCACACGTGCGAAACGGGCTCGATTATCCATTTATTATAGAACGATATGGCAAAGAAATTTCAGATTACGCCGCTGGGCGATCGTATTGTGGTAAAGCCCTCTCTCAAAGAAGGTGAAAAGAAACTTGCCTCTGGCATCATCATTCCAGAGACTGTAGATAAAGAGCGCCCAGCGAAGGGTGAGGTTGTTGCGGTTGGTCCGGGAAAATTTGAAGAAGGGAAACGCATGCCGCTTCAAGTGAAGGTGGGCGATGTCGTACTTTTCAGCAAATATGGCTACGACGAGGTAAAAATCGAGGGACAGGACTATTACATACTTTCGGAATCCGGTGTTCTCGGGATTTTGAATTAACAATTTTAATTTTCTACTAACTATTTCCTATGGCAAAACAAATCCTTTTTTCTGAAGATGCACGAAAGGCAATTGCGAAGGGTATCGCGCAGGCCGCGCACGCGGTCAAGGTCACACTCGGCCCACGAGGCCGGAATGTCGTTATTGAAAAATCGTACGGCGGTCCTCGCATCACGAACGACGGCGTGTCTATTGCAAAAGAAATTTCACTAAAAGACCGATTTGAAAATATTGGCGCCGAAATCGTAAAAGAAGTTGCAAGCAAAACGAACGACACTGCTGGTGACGGTACGACGACGTCCGTAGTGCTTCTGGAAGCGCTTGTTGAGGAAGGTTTGCAGCACGTCATGAAAGGAGCAAACGCGATGATGATTCGAAGCGGTATGGAAAAAGCAAAGACAGCTGCGCTTGCAGAACTTAAAAAGATGGCAAAACCGGTTGCCAACAAAGCAGAAGTGAAACAGGTCGCTTCTAT
>JAHFMQ010000063.1 GCA_023267775.1 Candidatus Kaiserbacteria bacterium
CACTAATCCAAGCCGGTCACCGTCACCGTCGAAAGCCATACCAATATCACATTTGTTTGTGACGGTTTGTTTGCCGGTATCTTCCATCATTTTGTGGCCATCCGGGTTCGCTGTGTAGTGCGGGTAAGTCGCGTCGACCGTGGTGAAGTGTTCGACGACGTCACAGCCGGCTTTTCGGAAAAGTTCGGGTGCGAAGAGTCCGGCCGTGCCGTTACCCGTATTTATTAGGACGCGGAATTTTTTAGTTATTTTGCTGCGCGAGAGCAGGTCGATGAAATACGCGTCGCGCACGTTTTCGTGGCGCGTGCTGCTTTTGCCGTTCACGTAATCTTCGCGATCAATAATTTTGTAAAGATCCTCGATTTCTTTGGGCAGAAGTGTTTTGGAAAAGTCAGTACCTAGTTTGAGTCCATTCCAACCTGCTGGGTTGTGGCTCGCGGTAATCATACAGAGACCTTTTACCTTGAAATGGTATTGCGCCCAGTACGACATAGGAGTTGTTACAGTTCCTATGTCTATTGTCGTGACGCCTGATTCGGCAAGAGCTTTCAGCGCTTGCTCGTGAAAACTCTCTGACGTTCCGCGAGCGTCGTGGCCGATGATGCACTCGTCCACGCCGCGATTACGCAGCATTTTCGAGAAACCCCGGGCAATGTGATACACGGAACCTCCATTTAGTTCATCTTTGCTTTCCCGTCCGCGGATGTCGTATTCCCGAAACATCGTACGCTTCAGGGTTGCCATCACTGTATTGTATATGAATCGCAGATGTAAAAAAAGCGAAGCAAAAAACCGGCCGCATCCCAAAGGACGCGGCACGGTGTGAGTATCGGGGCGGCTCTCACGAATTGCCGGGCTCAAAGACACAGCGCGCCAGGTACTTGCCACTTCCATCCGTGTACGGACAAATGTGGTAGTTACCGTCCATGGAAGGTTGTTTCGGGAAGTCCTTTGGAACGACCACGGGGATCGTGTCGAACCAGGGCGCTCTGAAGTAAACGACCCAGTCTCCATTGGGCTGCTTTACAACCCTCTCAGCCACGGTGCAGTCTCTCGCGCCACAGCAATTCGAGGGATACCACGAATGTGCCCATGCTGCGCCGCAAAACGCAAGCACAAGCGAACATGCAAGCAACAGTCGTGTCATTACGACCCCCTTTCTATTGAGGATTAAAACGAAAGTTGATGCATCTGCACGGTACCCCCCGATTAGAATAAATGCAAGTAGCTGTACGCGTCCAGTACATTTGGCACTCCCGTGCTGTTAAGTCACGTACAATATACTGCAAAGGTGAAAGCATGCCCAACGATTCATGTGGACGCTCGGTGTTGTACCAGAGAAGCCAGTCGATCATGGCCTCGTTGAATGCAGAAATGTCATCGCGCAGAAGCGGGAGGTGATGCTGTATGAAATCTTCAGAGAGGGTGCGATTGAACCTCTCGACGGTACCATTCATCTTGGGGCACCGTGGATAGCTGTGATAGCGAATGATATTGAGTCTAGAACATGCATCGTCGAATAGGTGGGCGAACTCGGAGCCGTTGTCTGTCTGTACTTCTCTGATCCTGAATGGAAGGACCCTGATCATCTTGGTGAGAAAGTCAGTGGCACTCTCTGACGAATGATTGGAGTATGCCCCTCCGAAGGCAAAGCGACGGTTGATATCGATTGCGGTATATATGTAGCGTTTGCTGCCTCCAATGAAGCGAACGACGGTATCGATCTCGAGTCCTTGCTTGTATACCTTGGGACGGCGTAGTTTCAGTCTTTTTGTGCGTATCTTCTCTCGCATACGACCGGTACGTCCGTCAACGCGTACGTGGGCAAAGCGCGGCAGGAGTCCTCGCTTCTTGATGTCGGAGAGGATACGACCTGCTTTCGATTCCGAGAGCTGGCATAGTGATGCAATCTTCTTCTTGCCAAGGCGGTAGTGCTGTCTGCGGAGCTCGACAATCTTTGTCTCGAGTTCAGGGGTGATGCGGCGAGTGCGTCGCCGGTGGGGTGCCGTGCTCTTCTTGTCGAGACCGTTGAGCTTGCCAGCCTCCTTTCGGAGCGCCTCCTGCCAGCGGTACAGAGTTCTCCGAGAGACATCGAATGCTTCTCCTGCCGCTCCATCTCCGTGCTTTTCCCAGAAGATGAGTATTCTGAGTCTCTTCTCGGCCGCTGGTTTGTTGTTCATACTGGCCAATCGTAGCTGTCTCTCGTACAGCCACAACCAGCCTTTGGTACCTCTAAACTTGTTGAATTGGCGCATCCTCCTTTTCCTTAGAAGAGTGCCAAATGTATCTGAACTTATTCAGATTGCCTTATAATTGTTTCTTCAGCCCAATAGGTCTATAGTGACGAAATGGAAATCACGCTAACACCAGGCGCGCTCCCAAGGAGAGTGCCCGTGCCTCTATATGAGGCTATTCGTATCGGCACTGCAGAAAACAAAAACGATTATTTCGATATATTTCTCGGTTTGGACAAGGCCATGGTGGAAAAATTACGAGCGCGCTCGCTCGATACCGCAGATACCGACTTGCAAGAAAACACGTCCGATTTCAAACGTTTCGGCGAAGGCTCATATGATGACTGGTATTCGAAAAGCCGCGTACCGTTTGCACTTATGCACAAAAATACTGGTGCCCTCGCGGCACTTGTGTGGCTTGGTCCAAAACCATTAGGCCGCAAATCCATCAAGCGTCTTTCCGAAGAAGAATTAAAAAACGAGAAGACTGTCGAATCAGGAGGTTGGCACACGATAGTCTTCCGTTCATATCTACCGTTCCGCGGCCAAGGGCTCATGAAAGAATTCGTTCGCGCAACGACAGACGTGTATACGCACTACTGTCCTGACGCCAAACTCTGGGCAGGCATAAATAGAAAAAATCTCGCGAGCATCGCGCTCGCTGAAAAACTTGGCCACACGATAGACGAATCACACTCCGACCCCACCTGGGTCGCGATGACAAGAGTTTAGAGTGACGCAGCTGGTCCACTTTTATAACACTCAACGTCTTGACTGCCAGTTCTGAAGTCGGCCGCGTGTTTCGCTTCTCGCGTTTTCGGATA
>JAHFMQ010000007.1 GCA_023267775.1 Candidatus Kaiserbacteria bacterium
ATCGTTCGAGCGATCCGGAGATTGCCCGGTGAATAACGACCGGGCGTTCTTTTTCTCCTTTTTCATTAGTAAAGGAAAGGTCGAATCGTTCAGGCAGGTTGAAGTCGCACTGAATGGTTGCGAGTTGCCACTGTCTGCCGATTGCGTCTTTAAACATAAAATCGAGTTTTGGTCCGTAGAATGTAGCTTCTCCCTCGACTCTCTTGTAGTTAAGGTTGTTAGTTTGCGCAGCTTCTTCCAAAGCTTTTTCTGCCTCGTTCCACACTTCATCCGTTCCCAAATATTTACTTCGATCGGCGTCGCGCACCGAGAGGGAAACCCAATAACCATCCATCATGCCCATCGTGATGTAGAACTCTTTGATGATTGAAACGATAGTTGAAACCTCTTGATGTATTTGGTTTACGCGACAGAAAAGATGACCATCGTCTTGCGTAATGGCTCTGACGCGAGTCAGGCCTCCAAGTTGGCCAGTTTTTTCATCACGGTACACCGTAGCAGGTTCGAAATAACGTACCGGCATATCGCGGTAAGAAAATTGATTATCGGCAAAGATTTGCATATGGTGCGGGCAACTCATTGGCTTCATAAAAAATTGCTCGTCTTTTCCAGATACGCGGAACAGTTCATCGCCAAACTTTGCCGCATGGCCCGAGGTTTCATAGAGCGCTTCTTTAGCAAGATGCGGCGTCCATACGCGATCATAGCCTCTGTTTTTATGGAGTTCCCAAAGATACTCCTCAATCTCACGACGAATGATTGCCCCCTTAGGTTGTAGGAGCGGAAGACCCGCGCCGACAAGTGGGGAGAGTGTAAAGAGTTTTAATTCGCGACCGAGCTTTTTGTGATCTCGCTTCGCGGCCTCCTCTTGTTGGATTTTGTACGCATCGAGTTCTTCTTTCGTATCGAAGGCAAGTCCGTAGATGCGCGTAAGCATCGGGTTCTTTTCATCTCCGCGCCAATAAGCGCCTGCGACGCGGTCGAGCGTAAAAGAATCTCCCGCAATATCCTTTGCGGGATTTTCAGTATGTCCTCCGCGGCAGAGATCAGTAAACCCTCCGCAAGTGTAGAGCGTAATTTTTTCGCCGCGACCAGCAATTTCTTCGACGAGTTCAGTCTTGTATTTATTTACTTTTCCATCGTTTGAGAAACGTTCTATCGCGGCATCTTTGGAGACTTCTTCCGATGAGAATTCCTTCCATGACGACAAATGCTTGCGCATGGTTTTTTCAAACTTAGGAAGTTCAGTATCTGAGATCTTTTCCGATCCGAAGTCGATGTCGTAGTAAAAACCATTGTCTATTGCAGGTCCTAGTGTCAGCTGCGCGTTCGGATAGTGTTCCAAAACGGCTTGCGCCAAGAGATGTGCAAGCGTATGCCGTTTGGCCTCAAGAGATGTCATAGGAAAGAGAATACCATATGAATGTTTTATACACGCCGTGCATTTATTTTAAATGATTTTGTGGTACACTTCGGGCAGAACGCATGAATTGGCGTGTGTTCTTTACGAAAGGAGGCCGTCATGGAACCCATGTCGCGGAGGGAGTTCCTTTCCCGACAGCTTTCTCCAAACGCCTACTGCCGTGTGCCCAGAATTCTTTTACTTGGGTTGCTTGAGAAGCAGCTCTCGGGAGAGGACGATGAGCTGCGGACGCTACGGTCTGATCTTGTCAAAAGACCGCGTCGGAACATTCATGAATGGTCAATCAAGTCCTAGCGGAGGTCGCGATGTTTGGTTCGTAACAGGGGAGCACACGTACGTGGCTCCCCTTCTCTTTTATAAAATCTTTAGGTCTTCAATTGCGAGCGAGGTCTCGCCATTTCGTACCGTGACTTTTCCTTTCGCTAATATGCATGTACCAGGTACAAGAGCGGCGGAATGCTCCTTAAAGAGTTTGGGGAACACGACTGCTTCTATTGAGTCCGTGATGTCCTCAACCGTAATGAAAGCCATTTTTTCTCCGCTCTTCGTGAGGATTGAACGCACGACTGAAATAAGAACCGGCAGAATCAAGAGCATTCCAGGCTGAGGCTCCTCTTTAACTTTTGCGATCGAAAATTTTGCCTTTTTGGCAATTGCTTCATGCGCGCTCAGTGGGTGACCGCTCACGTAAATACCAAGCAGTTCTTTTTCCCACGCGAGTTTATCAATGAGCGAAACAGTCTTTCCAGTAGGAAGCACGAGTGGTGCGGGCGCGATGAGTGTGCCGAAGAGAGAATCCTGCGGTGCAAGCGCGGTTGCCTCGCGGTGGAAGTCGAGCAACTTCTCAATATTTTCCAGAAGAGTACCGCGCCCACTGTCAGAAGGGCTCAAGGAATCAAGTGCTCCGCATTTGATGAGCGATTCAAGCGATTTACGATTCAAATTTTTTGATCCTACACGCGTAAGGAAGTCGGCAAGCGTCTTAAATTGGCCGTGGGCCTTTCGTTCAGTAATAATCGCTTCTGAAATTCCATCGCCGAAATTCTTGATGGATGAAAGACCAAAACGAATCGTATCTTTATGTTCTCCGACCACGGTAAACACACTACCGCTCTCGTTCACGTCTGGCGGAAGGACAGGGACGCCCATACGCTTCGCTTCGGCGACAAAAATAGAAATTTGTTCAGTGTCGCCCGAGTCGGCGGTAAGAAGAGCAGAGAGATATTCAACTGGGTAATTTGCCTTCATATACGCCGTTTGATACGCGACTTTGCCGTAGCTCGCCGCGTGGGCTTTGTTGAAGCCGTATGCAGCAAACGGCTCAATAAGCGACCAGAGCTTCTCAGCTTTTTCTTTCGATAATTTGCCATATTCAATAAATCCTTTGAGCAATTTTTCCTTTTCCGCCTGCATGACGGCCGGGATTTTCTTACCCATCGCCTTACGGAGTGCATCCGCTTCGAGCCACGAATAACCCGCAAGATGTATCGCGGTGAGGAGCACGTCGTCCTGATACACGAGGAGGCCGTACGAGAAGTCCAAATAATCCTTCATGCGGGGATCGACAAAGCGAATGAGTTTCTGATTTTGTTTTCGTTCAATATACTGAGGAATTGTTTCCATCGGTCCCGGGCGATAGAGTGCAACCATCGCGTTGATGTCGTGAATTGTGGTCGGCTTCAGTTCTTTAAGCCATCGCGTCATGCCGGAACCATTTAATTGGAACGTACCCTCGGTCTCGCCGCGGGCAAGCATTTCAAATGTTTTTGTGTCATCGATTGGTACGTTTTCTATATCGACAAAAATGTCCTGCGTTTCTTGCACGCGCGCGACAGCGTCAGCAAGAATTGCCAAATTTTTAATGCCAAGAAAGTCAAATTTCAACAGTCCGACGCCACCGTATTCGTCGGTGATTGAGTACATGTCGTACTGCGTAATGAGTTTACCGGTGCCTTTTGGATCCGGCTGTATCGGCGTCCATTCCACAAGCGGGGTGGGTGCGACGACGACGCCCGCCGCGTGAACTCCGACGTGTCGCACACAACCTTCAATACGTTTCGCGAGATCGAGAATCTCGCGAGCATCGTCGTCCTCGGTATAGAGTGTTTTTAAATCAGGCTCGAGCTCCAGTGCCCGATCAATCGTCATAGGGAAACCCTGCGAGCCTATCGGGATAAGTTTTGCGATGCGATCGCCGGTGGTGTAAGCGTGACCGAGCGCCCGTGCGACATCGCGCACCGCCGCTCGCGCCATCATGGTGCCAAAAGTACCGATTTGCGCGACATGATCTTCGCCATATTTTTGCTTTGTGTAGGCGATCATGTCGTCGCGACGGTTGTCGGCGATGTCCATGTCGATATCAGGAGCCTTCGGACGTTCAGGATTCAGGAATCGTTCAAAAGGAAGTTTATAAAACAACGGATCAACGTTGGTAATACCGACGAGGTAGGCAACGAGACTTCCGGCCGCCGAACCGCGGGTGGTGGTAAGAATCCCCGTGCGCCGAGCAAAAGCGAGCAGGTCGGCGACGATGAGGTAGTACACCGCAAAGCCTTTTCCGATGATAATTTTCAGTTCGTATTCAATACGGTCAGTAACCACTTTTGACTCTTCGAGCTTGCGCGTAGCAATGCCTGCGTACGCTTTTGCGCGCAATTCCTCATCGTGATTTTTGAAACCGGGCGAGACGGGAACTGCGGGGAAAGTCCATTTACCAAGATCAAACGTGAGTGTACAGCGATCCGCAATCTTTCTCGTATTATCAACTGCTTCCAAATTATCCTTGAACAATTCAAGCGCGCGTTTCTCGCTGATGAACGAGAAGTCCTCATTTTCATTTCTTCCGCGCTCACCCTGCTGGATGCGGCGCATAGTCTCAGTCGCTTCACGGTCGTCAGGATGTAAATAATACACATCGTGCTGTGCGACGAGCGGGGTTTTGGTTGCACGGGAAAGCGAAACAATTTTTTCCATAAGTTCCGGATGCCCGTCTACATGCGGGTGGTGAGTGATTTCAAGAAAAACATTTTTTTCTCCAAAAATATCTTTGAATTCTTCAAGTGCCGCCGCCGCGCCATCTTTGTCACCCGCACGTAGCAATTGTGAGATGTCACTTGAGAAAGAGGGCAGAATCGCAATGATTCCTCTGCGATATGTTCGGAGTAGTTCCTTGTCCATGCGCGGGCGTTCAAAAAATCCTTCCATCCAGGACTTCGTAACGAGCGCGAGAAGGTTCTTATAACCTTCATTATTTTCTGCCAACAACACGATGCGTGACCTCTTTGCGTCGAGGCTTTGATCTCGATCATGTCGCGAACGCGGCGCAAGATATCCATCAACACCAAGTATCGGCTTCACGCCTTCCTTCGTTGCAGCTTTATAAAATTCTATGGCGCCGTGCATATTGCCGGCGTCGGTAAGCCCAAGCGCGTCCATGCCTTCCTTCTTCGCCTTTTCGACCAAGTCTTCAACCTTCGGCAATGCCTGGAGAAACGAGTAGTGGCTATGCGTATGAAGATGTACGAATCGCGAGGCCATGGACCTAGTATACGATTTTTTCGTTGGTAACCCTACGAGCAAAAATCGTGTCGGAAATGCACGCATTTCCGACCTATGGAATCTTGTTATAGTTTCAAGATGAGGTGGACACTAGGAGTAGACGAAGCTGGACGAGGCCCCTTGGCCGGCCCGGTTTCAGTAGGAGTGGTTGCCGTTCCTGAGGGATTTGATGTGGCGCAAGAGTTCCCCGGGGTCGCGGACTCGAAAAAACTCTCGGAAAAGAGGCGTGAAAAAATCTTCACCCTACTTGAGGCGCGCACCGCTTCTGGCGATGTGCGTTTCAAAGTCGAGTTCGAAGATGCCGATTCAATTGATAAGAAAGGCATTGCTTCAGCAGTGCGGCGCGCGGTCTCACGTGCGGTAAATGCGTTAGCACCGGACGCAGCTCTCGTACGAATACAGCTTGATGGGTCGCTCCGTGCACCCCCCGAGTACGCCCAGGAAACTATCATTGATGGCGACAACCTGGTACCACTCATCTCTCTTGCCTCTATTGCAGCAAAGGTTCTCCGTGACCGACTGATGGTCGAATTAGCGGGGAAATATCCAGCATATGGATTCGAAAAACATAAAGGCTATGGCACCAAAGCCCATTACGACATGCTCAAAAAATACGGTCCCTGTGCCATTCATCGCCGATCTTTTCTGCATTAGTCCAGTAAAATATTTTCTTATTAGAAACGGATTGTTGCGCAAAGTACCGCAGTAGCTAAACTTGTAATAAAGTATGAGCGCAGTAATGTTCCTCTCAATAATTTTTGTAGCTTCCTTAATCGCAGGGAATCATTTTTTTGCAAGTTTCATGATTCATAGTTCACAGAAATATATCCAAAAAGGCTTTTCATCAAAGACGGTCAAAATTATTGCTCTCATACTGACTTTCATTGGCAGTGTTTTGATCTCCTATATCACTACTATGCTCTCGATAACATTGTTGGGCTTCGCTACCGTTGCTTTATATTTCGTTATAGTTGTGCTTTTTTTATTTCCACTCCTTCTTCCGTTCTACGTCATTTCAAAAATAGGGCATGTATCTGAAACAGTATTGACATCCGCACCTGTGTTAACGCCTCCACCAGTACCGACAACTTCAGCCGTATTCGTAATGAAAATTATGTATTGGATTTTGGCCGTGATACTCGCATGTGCATTTTGGTTCGCAAGTTTTTCACAAGTATTCGTGACCTCGTTTATGGAGGGTATTTTTACGCGGCTTGGATACCCGATGTGGTTTATGTACTTCATCGGTACGACCGAGTTTCTCGGAGCACTTGGGCTATTGTTCGGTCAGATTATTAATGTTCGACTACCACGTTTGGCGGCCATTGGGCTATTAATCACTATGATTGGCGCAATCGGATCACATCTCATCCATGACTCTCTGCCAGCATGGATCCCTGCCGCCATTCTTTCCGTGCTTCTGCTTGGTTTTTTGTATATTGATAAAAAAATAAAAGCGTTCGAAGCAAATATAATTGCCTAAAAGAAAGACTTTCTTTTTTATTCAGCACGTGGTAGCTTATTCCTCATGTCAATACGAATGCGCCACACGAGAGGACACACCAACAACCGCCGATCGCACCATGCGCTCGTGCGTATGAACATTATCAAGGACAAGGAAAGCGGTAATCTACGCCTCCCTCACCGCCTTGATGAGACGACCGGCATGTACCGTGGCAAGCAGATTGCAGCGCCTCGCGCAAAGCATGTACACGAACCGAAGACAAAAGGCCCTTCGACAAATGTTCCAGTTGAACACACACATGTACACGAACACGCTCATGAGGAACACATGAACGCAGAAGCGAAAAGTTCGAAAGGTATTTCTGGGAAAGTTGCTACTGGCGGACGTCCAAAGGCGAGAAGTGGTTTCGGAGGTGGTGCCTAAACACACGGACGAAACAAAAAAGACAGCGCTCCGGGCCGCTAAGCCGAGTCCTACTGTCTTTTTTGTTTCGTCCGTGTGTTTTTAGAAGGATAGAATTATTCACCGAGTGTATCTCATGGGGCTTGTGCGGCCGTTGTCATCTGTTACTGTGGTAGTAAGTTCTTTCCATGGCCAGCACTAAAACAAGTACGACATATTTGGCGAGGTCGATTGATTGCATACATAAAACTCATTGCGAGTTTTAGTGCTGGCCATGGCGAACCGACATTTAGCGCGTTCAATAGTTCTCCAGACGCTCTTTGAGTGGGACACTACTCATGCATCAGATAAAGACGCGAACACTATTCTTTCGCGCAATGTTACCGAATTCGGTGGTGATGATGTCGACCAATCGTTCATGGAAAAGCTCCTCTCAGGTGTTCTTGCGAAGAAACCAGACATCGATCTTGTCATTGAGAAAGCCGCACCAGAATGGCCTCTTGAGCGTATCGCACCCGTCGATCGCAACATCTTACGTCTTGGACTTTTTGAACTTCTCTTCGCGGATCGCTCTCAAGTACCGGCGAAAGTCGCCATTAACGAGGCAATCGAACTTGCGAAAACTTTTAGTGGGGATTCTTCTGGCCGTTTCGTAAACGGTGTCTTAGGCGCGGTCTATAAAGAGCTCGGTGAACCCGGTAAAGACGAACAGGGAAGCAAGAAGCTGAAACGAGAAGAATTACCGCTCGAGAAAATGGGCGGTGCGATTGTATATGCCGAGCATAATGGTCAGTATTACCTTGCGCTCGTGCACGACGTCTTCGGCCGTTGGACGCTCTCAAAAGGTCATATCGAAGAGGACGCAACACCAGAGATTGGAGTTGCGCGTATTATCAAAGAAGAGCTTGGTTTGGTTGCAAAAGTAGGGAATCAGATAGGAGAAAACGAGTACGTCGCTTCGCATCCAGAGAAAGGGAAGGTGAGGAAACATGTCTGGTTTTTCCTTGCTTCTTCGGACTTTGAACCGCTTGTTTTGAAGAAGAGTGGGGGGCTCGATGACGCAAAATGGTTCCGTCTCCAGGACATCATTGACCTCAATTTCTATGATGATATGCTCCCTATCGTCACAGCAGCTGTCCAAAAACTCCTTGACCACGCGCACGTCCATGCCTGATTTTTCATCGTTTGCCACCAAACTCGGTCTCTCATTTAACAATCTCAATCTACTGACCGAAGCATTGACACATCGTTCGTACCTGAACGAGCATCGTGAGTACGCAGGGAGTCACAATGAACGTCTCGAATTTCTCGGCGATGCGGTTCTTGAGCTCGCTGTTACAGCTTTCCTTTTTACAAAATTCCCTGCTATTTCCGAAGGGGAACTGACGAGTTATCGTGCCGCACTCGTGAATACCGTTTCGCTGTCTGAGACTGCTCAAGCTCTTGGTATTAACGACTATCTTCTGCTTTCAAAAGGAGAGTCGAAGGACACTGGTCGCGCGCGAGAAGTTATTCGCGCCGACGCACTTGAAGCCATCATCGGTGCTATTTACCTCGACTCAGGGTATGAAAGCGCGGAGGCGTTCATCGCGAAGAATTTATACGGAAAGATCGATGAAGTCATTGCTAAGCGTTCATACCAAGATGCAAAAAGTCGTTTCCAGGAACTTGCGCAAGAGAAGAAGGGCGTTACGCCAAATTACGAAACGTTGTCAGAAGTCGGCCCCGATCATAACAAGCGTTTTACTGTAGGTGTTTTTATCGGAGAGAAAGAGATAGCTCGAGGGGAAGGACAGAGTAAGCAAGAGGCAGAGCAATCCGCCGCCCAAGCAGCACTTGACAAAACTGGCTGGTAGTGTATAGTGCCCACAGAAGCAAGCAATTAGCTTACTGAAATTGCACAAATCAAAGGAGGGTGGTTATGAAACCATTCTGGTTCGTTGTCTTGGCACTCCTGTCGTCAGTTAGTTTTGCGGGTTACCTATATCACGTTCTTCATGATGTTGCACTTGTCGCATATCTAACTATGCTGGCTTCGGCGTGTTACCTGATAGCGTCCCTCTGTATTTTGCCGCGTCGTAGAGGTTATAGCGGTAAACTCGTGCCTGAAGAAGCAGCGCTGATTGCGGTGTGGGGATCTAGCATTGTGATGATGGTAGTCGGTCTGTGGGCTAGAATATAGTTTAGGGCCGATTAACTAAGTGATCTAATTAGTACAACGCCTCCCCCGCGGGAGGCGTTTTGTTTGCGTCGGAAATATGCTCATTATCCGACGTGATTTTTACTTGCTGGAATACCAGCAAAAAAATCAGGTACAATAACTGGGCAATGCTCACGCGATTGGAAATCGTTGGATTTAAGTCGTTTGCCAAGAAAACGGTCTTGGATTTTTTAAGCTCGACTACTGCTATCGTTGGTCCGAACGGCTCGGGTAAAAGTAATGTCGCCGAGGCGTTTCGCTTCGCGCTTGGCGAGCAGTCGATGAAGAGTATGCGTGGCAAGCGCGCGGAAGATCTCATTTTCAACGGCTCGCATTCCGCACCTCGCGCAAATCGTGCAGCCGTAGCCATCGTATTTGATAATAAACCGAAAAGCGGACAGCGGCCGTTTCGGATTGACTTTGATGAAGTAATGATAGAACGTGCGGTGCTTCGCGATGGGACAAGCGAATATTCCATTAATGGTTCTCGCGTGCGTCTCCGTGATATCGAGGAGCTCTTGGCTGGTGCAAACATCGGCGAAACCGGCCACCATATAATTTCTCAGGGAGAAGCGGACCGGATATTAAGCGCGTCTCCTCGCGAGCGTCGTGAAATGCTCGAAGACGCGCTGGGTCTTAAAATCTATGAATTTAAAAAACAAGAAGCCGAAAAGAAATTGGTTAAGACCGAAGAGAATATCAATCAGGTAAATTCGCTTCGCCGAGAGCTCGCACCGCATGTGCGCTTCCTTGAGAGTCAGGTGAAGAAGCTTGAACGGGCTGATGCGCTTCGCGCCGAGCTTGTTGGTCTTGCACAAACGTATTTCGCAATTGAAGATGCGTATCTCGCACAGGAAAAAACAAAAGTTGCTACCGAAAAACGAGACACCGTTGAGCGACTAGCTCAGACGACCGCTGAACTTTCGGCGATCGAAGAGCGTGCGACCATCGACGCGGAAGGAGTGAAGCATCTTGATCTGGTGCGCAGGACAGAGAAGGAAATTGAGCGCGTAAACGGCGAACGCAGCGCGCTTGCGCGGAATATCGGTCGAGTTGAAGGCGCTCTGACTGCCGCTACAGAACGAAGCGCAAAGGTAGCCCGTGAGCCGTATGCAAAAGTCCCCCGAGAAGACCTTACATCGCTTGCTCATGAGATCGAAAAACAGGCGACAGAAGCGACGACGCCAGACGCGATTGCGGCAGCTCTCTCCGCAGTGAGAAAAATTGTCACGGTGTTTGTGAGTCGATTTGTCGCACCTGCTGATGATCTTCTTGCGGACGAGGAGCGTACGGTATTTGCGCTCCAAAATGAACGGACAGACCTACTCTCTAAAGATGCCAAGCTTTCTGAAGAACTTGAGAAAGCAAAGTCTGCTCTCGCACGAAGTCGTGAAGCTCTGACTGCACACGATGAGACTGGTCGGGAATTACGCCGTCGCATTCTCGATCTTGCACAGGCAAAAGCGAATCAAGAAGGTGCTGTCGCGAAGAATGAGGCACGCCACTATGAACTCACGCTTCTCACGGAAGAACTTGAGCGCGGTAAGACAGAAGCGATTGCCCTTGTTGGCCACGCGGCTGTTTCCTACAAACCGTTACCATCATCGGACGGATTATTAGAAGACCGTCGTGCGACGGATGCGCGCAAACACACACTCGAGCGTTCAAAGATTCGTCTCGAGGAAGCGGGCGGCACGGGAGAGGAAATCCGGCAAGAACATAAAGAAGTTTCCGAACGTGAAGCATTTCTGGCAAAAGAGCTCGATGACCTCGCGAAGTCGGCGGCAGGCCTCAAAGCCCTCATAGATGATTTGGATACTGAGCTCTCGAAACATTTTTCTGATGGACTCGCGAAAGTGAACGCATCGTTTGGCGAATACTTCGCGCTTATGTTTGGCGGTGGTGGGGCACGGCTTGCACTTGAGGAGCCGGAAGAAGAGGAAGAAGAATCGGAAGAAAATGAGGAATATATAAATGAGCCGGAGGAAAAGGAAAGGCTCGGTATTGAAATCAACGTCAATCTGCCGAAAAAGAAAGTTCGTTCCCTCATGCAGCTCTCGGGTGGCGAGCGAGCACTCACCTCAATCGCGCTTATTTTCGCGATGAGCCAAGTGAATCCTCCACCGTTTCTTATTTTGGACGAGACCGATGCTGCGCTCGACGAAGCAAACAGCCGGCGCTATGGCGACATGATTGAAAACCTCGCTAAAAAGTCTCAGCTTATTGTCATCACGCACAATCGCGAAACCATGAGCCGCGCGAATACGCTCTACGGCGTCACCATGGGCGGCGACGGCGTTTCAAAACTTCTTTCGGTCAAATTCGACGAAGCTGTGGCAGTGGCAAAATAGATCATGAAGTGTTACAGTGTTGACACCCAAATTAAGAAAGGAGGGCGCCATGCAGTTCTTTTTCTGGAGATCCGAGCCTCGGTACAATCTAGGTGTACTGGTCGCCATAGCATCTCGCGAGGGAGAATATCTTTTGATTCGGAACCGTCGTTGGGTTAGACCAGACGGGGAGACTACGAGACGATGGCTTTATGATGGTGTCGTCTACCGCATTAAACAATCAAAACTTGCCTTAACGACAGTTGCATCTATTTCAGAACAGTCGGTACGCTCTATTCTGTAAACGGAACAACACAAATAGACGACGGTGCAGCTGCACCGTCGTTGCTTTTACACAGGAACAAAATCAAGTTCTTTTTCGGCGATGTGGGCCGCGTGAGTTTTACTTTGATAGGGTCACCAATCCCCAAATTAGGACATCCGATGTCCTAATTTGGGTTATAATGGCGCTATGGAATTTTGGCATTTAATTGGACGTGGGGTCGAGAAGCGAGATATCGTTATGAATGACCATGATCGTCTTCGTTTCGTGCATAACTTGTATGCCTTTAATGATCGTAATGCCACACCAAATCATATTTTGAATGCGCGGCGTCAAGAACATTCTGCTCGAGAACGACTGGTCGATATTCATGCGTTTTGTTTAATGCAAAATCACTACCATCTTCTCGTTTCTGAACGTCGTGAGAAAGGGATTTCTCTTTTTATGCAAAAAATCAACATGGGCTATACGAAATACTTTAATGAGCGGTATGAGCGTTCCGGCGCTCTCTGGCAGGGTAAATATAGAAAAGTGCTCATCAAGCGGGATGCACATTTTCTTTACATACCTTTTTATATACATCTCAATCCACTCGATTATATGACTCCGGAGTGGCGCAAGGGTGGAGTTAAAGATGTGCGTAAGGCACTTAAATCACTTCTTGCATACCGATGGAGCAGTCATCTTGATTACTTCGGTATTAGGAATTTTCGGTCACTTATCCGTACGGATGTTTTGGGTCCGATACTTGGCGCGCGACGACATTACGAGAACAAGATTTTAGAGATCATACGCGATCCAGAGCTTGCTCATGGAAGCGAGGCACTCGAATATCTGAATTAGGACATCCGATGTCCTAATTAGGCTGGGAGGAAATCCAGTTCTTTTTCGGCGATGCGAGCGGCGATGAGCTTTACTTTGATAGGATCGCCGAGGCGATAGGTTTTCTTCGTACGGCGGCCGACGAGCTGGTAGTGCTTCTCATCATATTCAAAATAATCATCACCGACGTCTTTAATGCGAATCATGCCGTCGGCATGCGTTGTTTGTTCCTCGACATAGAGCCCACGCTCGGTGACGCCTGATATAACGGCATCGAATGTCTCCCCGATTCTTTCAGAAAGAAATTCAACCTGCTTCATCTTGATCGAGTCTCGTTCGGCGTCGGAGGCAGCGACTTCGCGTTCGGATGCATGGAGCGCAAGCGCGTCGAAAGACTGCATTTCTTCCTTAGTAATCGGCGCGCCACCTGAGTGCGCTTTGATAAGGCGATGTATGACGAGGTCAGGATAGCGACGGATGGGTGAAGTGAAATGGGTGTAGTAATCAAATGCAAGACCGAAATGGCCGATATTGCTCGTTGCGTAGACTGCTTTGCTCATCGAGCGCAGGGCTGCTGTCTTAACGAGATATTCTTCCGGTTTGCCTTTGACGGATTCGAGGAGTTTGTTGAGTTCGGCGCCAGTAACCTGACCACTGGCCGATGTTTTGAAATGGTAGCCCATGACGCGCAAGAGGTTTGCAAGATTTTCGATACGTTCGGTGTCGGGAGCATCGTGAATGCGGTACAGAGAATAAAAATGCTGTCCGCCGTTTTTGGTAAGTTTCGACAAATGTTTCGCGACCGCTTCGTTTGCGAGGAGCATGAAGTCTTCGATGAGGAGATTTGTCGCTTTGCGTTCTTTGAGTCGGATTGCGATCGGTTTGCCTTCGGCATTAAGCTCGATTTTTACTTCTGCGGTATCGAATTCAATAGCACCCTTGGCTTGGCGGCGTGCGCGGATTTTCTTCGAAAGGGCATACATAAGTGAGAGTTCTTCATGCATAGTTCCTTTACCGGCGTCGAGTACCTCTTGGGCGTTTTCGTAGGTAAAACGTTTGTCGGAATGAATGACCGTTTCGCCAAACCAGGTGTCTTTAATGTTTGCGTCCGCATCGAGTGTGAACACCGCAGAGACCGCAAGACGGTCTTCCTCTGGCTTGAGCGAACAGAGATCGTTTGAAAGCACTTCCGGAAGCATCGGAATGGTGCGATCGACGAGATAGACGCTTGTGGCGCGCTCGACAGCTTCTTTATCGAGCGCGGTCCCGGGCTTTACGAAATAAGAAACATCAGCGATGTGAACGCCAACCTCAATTGATCCGTCGTCGAGCTTACGTATCGAGAGCGCGTCGTCGAAATCTTTCGCATCGAAAGGATCAATCGTGCAGGTCGGGACGTTTCTGAAATCGCGGCGTTTGGAATTATTTGCTTCTTTTGCGAGTATGGTCCGACCATTTTTTTCGAGCTCTTCTGCGTCGGCAATAACCCCAGGAGGAAACTCGCTCGAGAATCCTTGCCCAAGCGCGAGTGCGCGCATTTCAGTCTCATGAACACCAACTTTGCCGATGACCTCTTCAACAACACCCCATGGATAGAGGGAGCCTTCGTCCCAACCTTTCATACGGGCGAGTACTTTATAGCCAAACTCTGCGTCCTTGGTGTCTCGTACCTCTATAGGAACGTGCATTTTCTTATAGTCAGGAGTGAGCAGTGTTTTACCGTCTTGTTCTATAAACTGACCCACAAACGTCTCTCGGGCGCGGGAAATGATTTCCACCACCTTTCCGGCCTCGCGCGGCGGCATCCGGCCCGAAGGATCGCGATAGCTACCCGCCGAAGCGACTTTTACGATATCTCCCGAAAGCGCATGATTCGTCCATTCCGGCGGAATGAGTAAATCTTCTGTATCGTCGCCTACAGAGAAAAAGCCGAAACCCTTTCGAGTGAGAATAATAGGCCCCTCATATACGGCGGCGTCTGACATTTCTTGTACTCTAGCAATATTAAGCAGCTTCTGCTATAGTCGCCCTCATGTTAATGATTCGATTTCAGCGCATCGGCCGGAGGAATGATCCGGCGTTTCGCATTGTCGTCCTTGAGAAGGAGCGCGCCGCAAAAGCCGGAAATATTGTCGAACTTCTTGGTACGTATAATCCTCGCAGTAAGGCGCTTACCCTGAACGAAAAGCATGTGAAGAATTGGATCGCCAAAGGCGCTCAGCCAACAGATTCCATTCACAATCTCCTTATCAACAAGGGTGTTATTAAAGGAAAAAAGGTGAACGTGCTTCCGAAGAAGACTCCACAGAAAAAGGAGGGTGCTGAAGTTGTCGCGACAGTTGCGGCTGTACCAGTCGCAGAAGCGGTAGCCGCTCCGACGGAGGCAGAAGTTGTGGCGGAAGCAGTGCCAGCAGAAGAGACACCAGCCGTTGCATAATCACCCCGCCAAAGGCGGGTGCTAACATACCCCTTATGGAACCAGATCAGGCATTTCTAGAATACGCAGTGAAAGCGCTCGCCGAACACCCCGAATCGGTCGAGACGACTCGTACTATCGACCAAATGGGTGTGTTGCTTACTCTTACCGTTCATCCTGATGATATGGGAAAAATTATTGGCAAGAGCGGCAAAACCGCCGAGGCACTCCGTATTCTTCTGCGTGTCATCGGTATGAAAGGAAACGCACGGGTAAATCTCAAAATTAACGAGCCAGTCGGAGGGAAGCGGGCTCCTATCCAATTGAACGAACAGGAATCGAAGACTGTCGATCAGGTTGTCGAAGAACTTTAGAAGCTTACGTGTAGATTTTGCGAGCGCGTTACCTCAATGATTTATTATCAGACGTCGCACCAGTGTGCACTAAGCGATACTCTCGCAAAATCTACACGTAAGCTTAGAGTTAAGGATGAAAGATTTTCCACTTTTGGATAGTTGGCTTAGTGCAGTCCTCGAAACGCTTTCCAAAAGTCGAAAATCTTTAAGACAAAAATGAAATTTCATCTCGTCACATTATTCTCAGAAGCGTGCGACGCATATCTTTCGGCTTCGATTGTGGGTCGTGCCCGCAAGGAAAAAAAGATTTCCGTACACTATCAGAATCCGCGTGATTTTGTAGAAAATAAGTGGGGGAAAATAGACGAGCGTCCGTACGGCGGTGGGCCGGGAATGATCATTCAAGCTATGCCGATCGTGAAGGCGGTAGAGAAAGCTTTGAGGAATAAGAAGGGTAAGAGGGTCATCATCTGGTTCTCGCCAGGCGGTAAGCAATTTACAAACAAAGATGCCGATGCGCTCACAAAGTACGATGACGTCGTGCTCGTCTGCGGTCGGTATGAAGGAATTGATGAGCGGGCTCGAAAAATACTCAAAACACTGGCGCCAGTAAAAGAGTTTGCGGTTGGCGAAGCGGTCTACACGGGTGGGGAAGTTCCGGCGCTCGCCATCGTCGACGCCGTCACACGCCGCATTCCGGGCGTACTTGGTAAAGATGCATCAGTTGAAGAGCGCCGCATCGCCTCAAGCGCGGTCTATACTCGCCCAGAAACAATTTCATACAAAAAGAAGAATTATCGAGTTCCGAAAGTTCTTCAGACTGGTCATCACGCGAGGATTGATGAGTGGCGTAGAATTAAATAGATGACCAAGTACATTTTGCACGGTGGTTTTACGACAGCAGAGAACCCGTCGAATGATGCCTTTTACAGAGAATTCGTCCGTGACATTCCAGATGACGGTACAATTTTAGTAGTCTATTTCGCTTCACGAGAAGAAAAAGAAATTCCAGAAAAATTCAAGAACCATAAGAAAAGAATACAAGTTCAATCAGAAGGCAAGGATTTTCATTTTGTGATGGCGACCCAGGAAGGATTTATTTCGCAGATAGAAAAGTCGGACGCGATTTGTTTCTACGGAGGAAGTACCAACAAACTCCTGGAGATCTTGAGAACATATCCGAATTTGAGACCCCTTTTTACAGGAAAGACAATCGCTGGCTCATCCGCCGGCGCGTATGCTTTAGCTCGTTTCGGACCTTCTCATCATGAAGAGAAAGTGCGGGAAGGACTTGGCATCGTTCCGGTTCGCATCGTATGTCATTATGAAAGTTCCGTCTTGCCTCCAAATGAGAAAGCAGTCTCAATGCTAAGAAATACAGCTCCCGAATCAGAACTCGTGTTTTTGAAGGATTTTGAATGGAAAATTTTTGCTTGACTTGCATGTTCCCGCATTAGATAAACAGAAATTGATACCGTGTTCGCTTCAAGCAATTTAGCATGTCCGGTGCAGTTTTGTGAGTAATCGATCAATCTCTTTTTTCAGTGTTTTTGGGTTGAGGGTTTCGTATGTTGTTCGTGGCTTCTCTTTAATGCGTTCATCTATGTTTTGGTGCGCAAGCACACGCTGATACGCGGGCTGAGCTTTGTCATGTATCCGCTTCGATCGTGAACCGACCCTCTCTTTGCCGACGCATTTGACCGAGGGGATGAAGAAGTTGATATAGTCTTCAAGCACGTCATAGAGCTCGTTCAGAACGAGAACGTATCGCAGATCATCGAGCTCGCCAAGCGTTGCTATTGACAAATAGCGTAAAAATAGTTAATCTTGGGAAAGATTTGAAGGACGAATTGGGGGGGGTTGTTTTTAACGATTGGAATGTTTTTCTCCGAGTGCGATTTTTGTGAGGGGACGAGCAGATGTCTGTCATCCGCAGTGACGGTATTGGAAGTGTCCCCTCTTTTCAGCTTTCCGATGAAGTAAGTTCGAAAGAACTTACTTCATCACTCTCTTACGGCACTTGTCGGCACGAGTTTCGTAAGAGGGACGAATAAGCATTTGTTACTTAATTGTGACGATAGACATGCTGTTCCTCATTGTCGCTTTGGCGACGAATGTTCATTGACATGTCCGCAAATCATCATCGGTGGAGCGGACGAAATCAATCAAACTACTAAGGAGGTTTCGCATGAGCCGAATCATTGGTATCAGACATCGCTGGAAAGATCTTGCTGGTAAAGAGGGCGAAGAAGGAATGACGTTTGAGGACAACCCAACCTGCGTCGCCATTAAAGATGGCGATGCAATCAGACGGTATGAACTCAAGACGGAAACTGATGAACTCGATTTTCTTCTCGGAAGGTTTTCAATCAGTTGGCGCGTACTTGGCGAGAATGAAACAACGAACAATGTCTTTGCCCGTCACATCGTTCTCGAAAAGAAGAAAGGTAAGCCGACCGGGCGAACTCTTGTCCCGGAATCCTACGTAGGATTCCAGACTGGCGATGTTGTGGTAATGACGCTTGGCGGATCGGGTGACCGTTTCGCTTACGCATTATCTCGTCGCGGTGAGAAAATGGGTGCGGACGTGTTCCGGATTGAGCCAGGTGAGCTGAAACGAAAGCGTGACCTTGCTGGCGGAAAGAAAGAAGATGACCCAACACTCCTCATCGAGTTGTTTGGGAATTCATCAGAGCTTTTCCACGAGTGCGGTCCTCGCGACCGTGATCAAATCAGGGTTGCTGAAGCGCTTCGCGCCAGGCAAGCGGCGCAGGAGGATAGAAAAGCAACTGCGCAACGTCTGCGGCAGCGCCTTATCGGCGGTATTTTTCTCTCAGATGAGGGGATGTACCCCGAAGGCACTATCGAGGATGTCTACGATGAGGCCGAAGCGAACGACAGAATCCTTCAAGCCATTAGGACTGAAGAGAAACAGTGTGACAATAAATTGCGAGACGTCGTCGCACTGGTCCCTGTGTATTCGAAGGTGTTTGAACCCATCGAAGGGTGTGGGCACGCACTTGCTGCGAGAATCATCGCTTCGGTCGGCGACATACGCCGGTTTCCAAACGAGGCCAAATTCAAGGCGTTTGTTGGTGTGCATGTGTTAGGGAAAGATCTAAAAAAGATGTCTCCTGGCACTGCACGCGCTGACGGCGACTCGGTTCTTGCACGTAGGCGGCGCGGACAGGTTTCCGATTGGAACCCTACTGCGCGACAAGCGTTCTTTCTCCTCGGAGACCAGTTCAATCGACGGCCGGATTCTACGTGGGGCAAGAAGCTCCGAGAGTATAAAGCGAAGTTCCGAGAGAAATATCCGGAGCCGGTGACCGTAGACGGGAAGCTTCGCTTCACGAACGGCCACATTCACAAACGTGCTTTGTGGCGTACGGTGACGAAATTCGCCGAACACCTCTACGGCACATGGCGACGGATTGAGCGCGAACACGAAGCTCTTGTGAGTGAGCAACTTCGAAAATCGGCGTAGGCCGTTTCGGTGGCGGCGGGGACGACTCAATGCACGTTCTTTAGTGGACGAACCTGGCTTTGTCCTCGCCGATTCCCGAAAGCTGTTTGCCTAGTATAGGTGAAGCGACATGCTCTGTGTCTATAATTAAGACGAACGAACGTGTGCTTCATCTATCTCCGTAGACATTCAAAAAGTGTTTGAAGTTCGAATGGGTGAGACGACGCAGTTAGTGTCTCTTCACTGAGACGTTTATCTGATTGTCACACTCTTGTTCCTTTAAATGGTCGGGAGGACGAATCTGCCTATGTCGTTTTTAACGACGAAACAATGTTTGTTCTCCCAACACTCAGTTCTTTAGGTTTGTGTGGAGCGAACCCATGGATGTCTCTTCATCGAGACGAATAAACACTTGCTCCACCAAAAAATAGATGGGACGCGAGCAAGCATGTCTTTTTAAGACGATTCACGCTCTGTCTCGCTAGTTCTTTAGGTTTTGGTTGGGAGGACGAGCGAGCCAATGTTTTTAACGGTCGACTAGATGTCCTTCGAGCCATGGTATCCCGCCGACACAAGTCGGCGGGATTTTCTTATTATCCCCAGAGCGCTTGCCCCGTGAGATAATGGAATCGCGACCATCCATTAGATTGAAAAGACCTTAAGGTTTTCGTTTACGCCAAAAGGATATCCACTTCTCTATCTCATGGAGCTTGCGCGATTAGAGGCGGACTGATACATTATTGGCACAAGATACGAGTGAGTCACGGAGGGCGAGGGAGATTTATACGGGAACAGAAGAAACGCAAAAGCGAAAGCGGATTTATTTCCGTGCGTTCGCATTTATATAACTCACCTTTACTACCAAGCGAGCCGAGTGACGAACAAGTCCTTCTTGATTCGTCCGAGGCAAGTGCAGGGAGAAAGCTTACTTATTACCTAAACGCCACGCCTCATGCAAAAGAAAATCGTTCAGAAAACGTTCGGTGCGTATCGGGCACCACGGGTCCCATTTCCTGACCTCGTCGGGCACCAGCGCGGCTCGTTTGACTGGCTCATGAAGGACGGCCTCAAGGAGCTTTTTAAAGAGTTTTCTCCTATTACGGATTATTCAGGGAAGAAGTTCCAGCTTGAGTTCGAAAGTTTTGAAATTGGCGAACCTAAATACGATGAAGAATTTGCGCGCGAAAATATGCGCACCTACGAAGCTTCGGTACGCGTAACCGTCAAGCTGACGAACAAGACGCTTGGCTCCGAAAAGTCACAGGAACTGTTCCTCACTGACATGCCGATCATGACACCACACGGATCGTTCATCGTGTCGGGCGTCGAGCGTGCCATCGTGCCGCAGCTCGCACGTTCCTTCGGAGCATTCTTTGTGTCTGACCTCATTCGCGGCAAGCCATACTTTGGCGCAAAAATAATTCCGCTCCGCGGCGTGTGGATTGAGTTTGATTCGGAAGCAGACGGTGCAATTTTCGTGAAGATCGACCGTAAACGTAAGTTCCCTATCACCGAACTTCTCACCGTCTTCGGTGGCGGAGTAGGCGAGGCAACTCTCAAGCATTTTGGGAAAGACCCTCTCGCAAAGGCTGCAATACAAGCGACCCTGGTGCACGACGAAGCGAAGTCGGTTGAGGAAGCCTATATCGAAATTCACCGCCGCATGCGCGACGGCGATCTTGCGACGCCAGAGAACGCAAAAAACTTCGTTCAATCGCTCTTTTCGACTGAACGCTATGACCTTGGGAAAGTCGGACGCCATCGCTTGAATGCACGTTTTGGTCTTCCGGTGGCTGAGAAATCCCTTGAAAAGCGCACGCTCTCACTTGCAGATTTCGTCCACATCATTTCAGAAATTACAAAGTTAAACGCTGATCCGTCTGCTCACTCGGATGATATCGACCACCTCGGCTTCCGCCGTGTGCGTTTCGTCGGCGAGCTTTTGCAGGCACGCATGCGTGTCGGCATGAGCCGTATGAAGCGAAACATTCAGGACCGCATGTCCACGACGCCGACTGAAACCACGCTCCCGATGGCGCTCGTGAATCCACGTCCGTTCCATGCATCCGTGCATGAATTCTTCACGGCGAACCAACTCTCGCAGTTCATGGACCAACAGAACATCCTTGCTGAACTTGAGAACATGCGCACGCTCTCAGCACTCGGTCCCGGAGGTCTCACGCGCGAGCGCGCGGGCTTTGAAGTGCGCGACGTGCATCCTTCGCACTACGGACGTCTTTGTCCTATTCACACGCCGGAAGGCCAGAACATCGGTCTCATTCTTCACATGGCAACGCATGCGCGTACGAATGATTTTGGCGTCATCGAGACCCCGTACGTTCGCGTAAAGAATGGCAAAGTGACTCAGGATGTCGTCTATATCAATGCGCTTGATGAAGAGAATGAAGTCGTAGCACACGGCGCGACCAAGATCGATGATAACGACCGAATTGTTCCGGATTTTGTTGAAGCACGCCACAAAGGTGATCCGATTATCACCGCACGTGAAAACATCACGCTTATGGATGCCTCGACATTCCAAATGTTTTCTATCGCCACATCGATGATTCCATTCGTGGATCACGACGACGCAAACCGTGCACTCATGGGTTCAAACATGCAGAAGCAGGCAACCCCGGTTCTTATTCCTGAAGTTCCACTCGTAGCCACCGGTATTGAAGGTCACGCCGCGAAGAGCACCGGCCGCCTTGTGCTTGCGGAAGAAGCAGGAGAAGTTACTCATGTCGATGCTCGTAAGGTCGTTGTAAAGACGAATAGCGGAGAATCGAAGGAGTATCGTCTCCAGAGCCTCACGCAGACCAACCAGAACTCGGCATTTATGCACCGCCCATCCGTCGTGCTTGGCGACAAAGTGAAGAAGGGGGATGTTCTCGCAGACAACTCCTCGACAGCACAGGGACAGCTCGCGCTCGGGCAGAACGTGCGCATTGCATTCATGAGTTGGAACGGAGCGAACTATGAAGACGCCATTATTATTTCTGAACGTCTCGTGCAAGAGGCGAAGTTTACGACCGTTCACATCGAGGACTTCGATTGTATGGTGCGCGACACGAAGCTCGGTCCCGAGACAACGACGCACGACATTCCAAACGTTGGCGAAATGCGCCTTAAGAATCTCGACGAAGAAGGCGTCATCCGCATCGGTGCAGAAGTTCGCCCGGGCGATATTCTCGTTGGTAAAGTAACTCCAAAAGGAGAAACACAACTCACTCCAGAAGAGCGTCTGCTCCGCAGCATCTTCGGCGATAAAGCAAAAGACGTGAAGGATACATCGCTTCGCATGGAAGGCGGCAAGCGCGGTCGCGTCATCGGCGTGCGCGTTTTCTCGCGAGAGAAAGGTGATCAGCTCGAAAGCGGCATCTTCAAGAAGATCGTCGTTACTGTCGCACAGGTTCGTAACGTCTCCGTTGGCGATAAGCTCTCAGGACGTCACGGCAACAAAGGAGTCATCAGCCGCGTGCTTCCGGTTGCTGATATGCCGTATGACAAGGATGGAAATCCAGTCGACCTTATTCTTAC
>JAHFMQ010000064.1 GCA_023267775.1 Candidatus Kaiserbacteria bacterium
CGGAAAGTCCTTGAACGCGCTGCTAATCGTAATGACCGGTAAGTCTGTCGCAAGTGCCTCAAGTACGACTTTATCCAAGCTCCCAGTTTCGCTCGTGTGCACAAAATAGGCGGCTTTTCGATATTCGTCACGTAGTTGCGTCTGATTGAGGCCACCAAGAAAGTGGGCACGAGCGTTAAGAGTGTGCGCGAGTGATTCCAGGTTCTTACGTTCTGGACCATCGCCTGCTATGCGTAATTCGCGGCCAGCAAGAGCAACCGCGCGAATGATAAGATCGTGCCGCTTGCTTGGCATAAGACGTCCGACAGAAAGTATCCAGTTGCCATGCACGATGCTTGGGTCTGGTGAGAAAAATTCCGTATCGATGCCGTGTCCCATGACTCGCACCTTTTTGCTCGGCAAACGGAAACTTTCCTCGGACGCCGTAAGTACGACGCTTGCAAAAACAGTTGCGATTCTCAATTTCAAATTCACGCTTTTGTGCATATACCACAGAGCAATTCGCTTACCCCACATTCGCCAGAGAAATCCTCCAAGCACAATGTATTCGGGATTCATGTGCACGAATACCGCATCGTAATTGCGTCGAAGGCGCCATATATATGTATAAAAATTCAAAAGGTATTTCACTCGCGAAACACCACGCTCTTTACCAAGTGAATACACGCGCACGTTCTCGGGTAGAGTATGCTTCTCTTCTTTGAGACAAATCACTTCGACGTGTTCGGTGTGTTTCGCAAATTCCTCAATCCACCGCACAAAAAATCCAAGAGCTGGATCTTCCTTATCAACGATTTGTGTGATTATGAGTAATTTCATAGTCGAGGCAGCGTTCGCGCGAGATCGTCTCTAATGAGATTTGGAAGATCGCCGATACCGGCAAGATGGGTATGTGCTGCCGCTTCAGCGTGCATCGAAAGTTCCTGGCGCATTCTCGTGTCCTCGATGAGACTCATTATATTGAGCGCCAAAGCTTTTGGATTAGCCACAGGCGAAACAAGCGCTTCTTCGTGATCCCTGAATACTTCGCCTATGATACCGACGTCGGTCGTAATGATGGGAACTCTCGCGAGTGCCGCCTCAATAAACGTGCGTCCGTATCCTTCATAAGCACTCGCTTGAATGAAGGTTTGCGCGCTCTGTAACAATCCCCAAGCATCGGCACGCTCTCCGAGGAATACGACCTGTTTCTCAAGATCAAGAGAACGTGCCAGACTTTCGAGACGCGCGCGTTCATGACCACCCCCGACGACAAACAGTCCGACCATTTTGTAGCGAGGCACCACCAGTTTCAGCGCTAAAAGAATATCTTCAATGCGTTTTTCCGGTTCGAGTCGACTTATCGCCATGAGCGAAAAATTAAATGTATGCGCGGGTAATTTTACCGGAGAGGGTACATCTGTTGGCGTGGCAATTGGAATAACCGAGACGTATGCAATGCGCGAACCGTAGTGTGAATCAAGGGAAATCTTAATGCGCTGTGAGACCGCACGAATCCCTGCAGCTTGTGGCAATACTCGATCCGCAATCCTCCGACGGTAACGGTTGAGAAATGTCGCGCGAACATTGTACCAGTTGCTACTCCTTAGGAACCAAGGAGATAAAAAGTCCGTGTGTACCTGAACATGAAGTCTTGTTTTTGTGCCATGCACAGCTTGGAGTGCTGCTAGTCCGTGTTCAAAAGGATCCTGCGCTGAAACGACTTCGATTCCATACTTCGTAATGATTGCGCGTGCCGAGCGGGTAAGCGCACGTATGCGAAACAGTTTCGATGTATGCACGGGGTGAAGAAATAGGTGTTCTTCTTGTAGTTCTTTTGCTTGTGCATTTGCACAAGAAATAATGTGTAGCTCTTCCATGTGCGCAGCGTACGTGCGCATGCGTGCACGTGCGGCGCTGGTAGCGTCAAAAATACTTGGGTCGTTGGAGATAAAAAGAGCTTTCATACGATGTGATTGAGAAGCTCCGCCGTTGCAGAAAGCATAGTTTCCGGGCTCAACTGCTTATCCGCAAGTTTTCCAAACGCAGTCCGATTCTTTTTCTCATCAGCGCGTAACACATTCGCAATGCGCTCAGTAAGCTCGGCGGTATTCCCTTTAGTGACGAGGCTTGCTTCATCCAATACTTCGGAGTTACCGCCGACGCGCGCGGCTATCGCTGGAGTTCCGAGCATGAGCGACTCGACAAGCATGTGAGAGAGTCCTTCATATGAGGAATACAAAACGAAAACGTCGACGAGCTCGAGTACGGAAAGGACGTCGGTGTGCGGCAATGCTCCGGTAAATACATACCTGCCAGGAATCTTCTTTTCTGCTTGTTGACGAAGCACTTCGCGTTCAGGCCCATCGCCTGAAATTATGAGTGTCGCATTTGGGACTTTAACCATCGCTTCTATTACTCCATCAATTCCTTTCCATGGGACAAGTCTTCCTGCTGTCATCACCAAGGGACGCGAGGCGTTTTGAACCGTATCAGGAACTTTGCCACGCCCTTCAATCACGACAGAATTATAGATCACGCGCACGCGCTCTTCGGAAATGCCCCAGAGTGCAACGATGTGCTGCAGATAATGGCTCGGCACGATGACTTTGTCGGCACTTGTAGCTACATTCCTTTCTATCGCCTGAAGTCTGCGTACGAACCAGGACGGTTGTTTCGTTCGCACAAACTCGTCAAGCTCCTGCGTGACACCGAAACGCTGTCTGCCTTGTTCCCAGGCGTAATCGCCAACGATCTTCACGACAAACGGTTTCCCGGCTTTTTTCGCCGCTTTCATGGCCGGCAGGCCAGTAGAAACCGGGTCAAGAGCAAGCACTGCATCAGCATCTCGCGCTGCGCATAGAACACGCCGATAATAGGCATAATGCCGAATTAGTTTTGGCAGGTGTCGTACATCGCTGAACTTC
>JAHFMQ010000065.1 GCA_023267775.1 Candidatus Kaiserbacteria bacterium
CCACAGGCAGCGGCAAGCTGTTTAGTGATGAGAAAATCTCGGATTTCGAGTAGAGAATACTGATCCTTTAAACGTAGGACCTGCAGGTTGTCGCTACCGAGCTGATTTTCGGTGTATGCGAGTCGTGTGCCAAGACTGTTGAGCTCGCTGGTCAATGTAGTCGAGGATGCACTGCTATCGCATGGTGCTGCAGTAAGTAACGTAAATTGCGTATCGAGCGAAAGTATATCAATAGCAAGCTTGTCTTCCATCGTCGAAAGTTCAGCGACGCGTACACCGTTTAAATAGTTAACGGTGTACACTATCGTTCCAATAAGAGCAGCGGTAATACCAAGCGCTATAAGAGCATTCCGAGTGACGAGAGACATAGTTAGTAGCGCCAGCCGCGACGTTTACCTCGAGCGACATCACTGGTGGCGGTAATAAGCCAGAGTGGGACGACAAAGGCGTAGAGTATCGCGTAGGAAATAATCTCAAGCGTGAAGTTTCCGGGCGTCTTTGAAATTCGCTTACCGATTGTAATCAGAGAAATAGAAATGACGAGCGTCACAATGCCGAGAAGCATGTAGATATTCATCGGAATATAAAACCAATCGAACGAATTATATGGAAGCATCGTATAGGTAAGAGGGACACCAGCATGCACCTGAATTGCTGTAAAGGTGTCTCGTGCGAATAAAACAACCGCCATGAGAAATAAGAAGATACCGCTCCCAATTGAAAGAAGCGAAGTTGGTAACACGAGCATACCAAGCACGCCATGGCGACGACTCCAAATAAGGCTGCGATAATCACCTAAAATATTGCGGAGGAAACCGGAGATCCAACGTGTGCGCTGTTTAATAAGGAGCGAAAGCGTACTCGGCGCACTGGTGTAGACGCGAGCACGCGGCGCGTTCTCAATCTTATATCCTTCACGCTGGATGCGGAGCGCCATTTCCATGTCTTCTGTTTGATGGCCGTAATTAAAGCCACCAAGCTTTTCGAGGACGCTTCTTCGATAAAAAGAAAATGGTCCTGGAGTGACATAAAGGCCATTCACCGAGGCAAATGCGTGTCGAAGTGTGATACCGAAAGCATATTCTGCGTTTTGCATGCGTTGTAGCAAGTTCTTTGGTTGATGGACCGACATCGCAGCAGTGGCTGCGGCGACTTCCGAGTCTTCAAAACATGACACAATCTCTCCAAGAGCGCTTGGTTCGACAAAAGAGTCTGCATCAAGGCATCCGACAAGTTCGGCCTGTGTCGTCGCTATAGCTGCATTGAGCGCCGTGTGTTTGCCGCCATTTTCTTTGAGCATAATTCGTATGTGCGGATACTGTACGAAATTTTGCATGACGGCAGCGGTTGTATCGGTAGAGCCGTCGTCGACAAGAATGATTTCGAGTTTTTCTTTTGGGTATTCAAGGGCAAGCAAAGATTCGCACGTAGCAGCGATGGTTTTTGATTCGTTCCAGCAGGGCACGACGATAGCAACGGAAGGAGTTTCTTTTGAGAACCCCCGAACACGTGCCTCACGGGCTGGTTTTGAGAGCAGAGTGACGAGAATGAATGACTCGATGAATATCGCCATGAAAAGAAACGGATATGCGAACACTTCGGGACCCATAATGGCGTAACTCTAACATAATCTGCTATATTTTGAGTCATGAGCCATAAGGGTCGCCTCCATCCAATTTCTATCGCTATCCGCGAGATAGCGGAGATATTTGGTCGCATGGGTTTTGGCATCGCATATGGCCCAGAGCTCGAAGACGATTTTCACAATTTTACAGCGCTTAATATCCCACCAAATCATCCTGCGCGGAGCATGCAGGACACGTTCTGGATCAAGGACCAGAGAGACTCAGTCCTCCGTACGCACACAACTTCAGTCTCAGTGCGAGAGTTAGAAAAACTTGCAAAAAATGGTGGGACCGAGCTTCGCCGCATTATGCCGGGCAAAGTTTTTAGGAATGAGGCGACGGACGCTACACACGAAGCCCAGTTTTACCAGGTAGACGGTTTTGCCATAGGCCCTACAGGCTCAGTGACGCTCTCGCATTTGAAAGGTACACTTACGCGATTTTATCGGGAATATCTTGGTAAAGACGCAAAAGTTCGTTTTCGTCCAAGTTTTTTCGGCTTTACCGAGCCATCAGTGGAAGTGGATGTGTGGTTTGAGGCGCCTGGGAAAGAGGGACGATGGCTTGAAGTGTCGGGTGGCGGTATGTTCCATCCAAATGTAATCCGCGATGCCGGACTTGACCCTGAGAAGATTGGCGGGTTCGCGTTTGGCGGAGGACTCGAACGACTCCTTATGGTGAAGCACAACATTCCCGATGTGCGACTTTTCTATTCGGGAGATGTGAGGTTTGTGTATGGGTTTGATGAGAAGGCTGTATGAAAATTTCCCGAAACAAACTCCAGGAGTACTTTAAACAACCGCTCCCAAGCACGGCGGATATCGCAGACGCGTTCACGTTCCATTGTTTTGAAATTGAAGAAGTCGATGGTGACGTGCTTGATATCAAAGTCCTCACCAATCGTGCGGCAGATTGTTCCACTGAAGAAGGTATTGCAAGAGAACTGTCGTCGATTCTTGATCTCCCGCTCATGCGTGAACCAAATGGAAGTTTCTCAGAAAACATAGTAGAGGTATCACTTGCGCGTATCAACGCAATTCTCGGTTCCAGCTTTAGCGCACAAGAGGTAGAGGATGTGTTTCGTAGATTACATTTCCGTTATGAAAAAAAGAGCGGCGTATACCAAGTGTCGGCTCCTCTACCGCGCACTGATATTTTAATTCCTGAGGATGTAGCAGAAGAAGTTGGACGTATGTTGGGATACGATCGGATCCCCGCTGCTGAATTACCAGCGCTAGTCGGTGAACCTGATCAAGCACGGTATCGAGGT
>JAHFMQ010000066.1 GCA_023267775.1 Candidatus Kaiserbacteria bacterium
TTGGGCATTGATACCGAAAAATCCCCAGATGGACCAAGAGAAACCTCTTTCCGTATACCATCAAGTTTTCCGTTTATGATTTCCGTGGCACGGACATTAGCATTAAGTATTGTGCCTTTTGCTGCACGACCATAAATCAGAATCTCATTTGGGCCGCCCTTTAAGGAGGTTGCTGATGTTGCAGCAGCTGGCTTTGACGTTACTGGGGTTACAATTTCTTGTGTAGGCGCTGGTTGTTTTTTAGTTGCGTTATCAGCGACCCCTGAACCTGAAAAGACTTTAGTTGCGTCAGCATCGGATTGTACGGGGTCTACTGAAGTAATAGTCGTAACTGTACCACTCGCAGTAAACCAACCCTTATTCATCCAAGCAACAGTTACCGCAGCAACAAGTACCGCCATTACGAGCAACATGGTTATTTTGATTGATATTGTTGGTGTTGTTTCAGACGCGGAATTTATTTTCGTTTTTAATGGAACTGACGATTGAGGAATTGCAGGAGTATTGGAAAGAAAAATAAATACCTCATCAATATCATTTTCTTGCCAACCATTGATCTTCAAAGAACCAATGATCTGTTCGCGACTAACCCCTTGTTGAAGTTGTTGCTGAACGTACTCAAGTAATTGTTGGTGGACCATAATTATGATTGTGTTACTCGCATACTACCCCCCCGATAATTTAAACAACGACCATGTTGATAACATCGTCAACGTTCATCCTTTCGTCTAGCGGCCCGGAGCGCTGACTTTTCATTTTATCTGTTTTTTCTAAACGTCCAGGTTCGCGTATTTAGCATTTGACTGGATAAACGATTTACGCGAAGCGACGTCGGTGCCCATGAGGATATCGAAAATACGGTCAGCCGCTTCAGCATCATCCACACTCACTTGTTTCAAAACACGTCGTGCCGGATCCATGGTGGTCTCCCACAATTCACCTGGGTTCATCTCTCCGAGACCTTTATAGCGTTGCACGTTTGCTTTTGCTGATTTCTTTGTCACCGTTTCCTCCTCAACAACCGCCTCATCTTCCGCTACAATTTCAGAAACTTCCGTAGGAGCAACACCAAATTCTTTCAACACTTCTTCTTTCTCTTTATCAGAGTAGGCATACGCAACCGCTTTCCCCTTTGAAATTTTATAAAGTGGTGGCTGGGCAATGTACACAAAACCTCCTTCAATAATCGGTCGGAAGTGCCGGTACAAAAGTGTCAGCAAGAGTGTGCGAATGTGAGCACCGTCGACGTCGGCATCGGTCGCAATAATAATCTTGTGATAACGCAGCTTCGAAAGATCAAAGACGTCCCCAATGGCGGTACCCATCGCGATGACGAGTGCGCGGATTTCAACTGATGCAAGCATCCGGTCGATACGTGCACGCTCTACGTTAAGGATTTTCCCCCGAAGCGGAAGAATGGCTTGTGTACGTCGATCCCTACCCTGCTTGCTTGAGCCGCCTGCCGAATCTCCTTCTACGATGAAAAGTTCCCCTTCTTCAGCACTCTTGGTCTGACAGTCCGCGAGTTTGCCTGGAAGCGTCATGCCTTCAAGCGCGCCTTTGCGCAGGACCGAGTCTTTTGCAGCTTTCGCTGCTTTACGAGCTTTGAGAGCAAGCAGCACTTTGTTAATAATCGATCGGGCGTCATCAGGATTTTCTTCAAGAAATGCAGTGAGAGCTTCACCAAAGACTGTGCCGACCGCTCCTTGTGCTTCTACGGAACCGAGCTTTGCTTTTGTTTGACCCTCAAACTGAATTTCGGGAAGTTTTACTGACACGACTGCGGTAATCCCTTCAAGAACGTCGTCTCCAGTAAAATTTTCATCCTTCTCTTTCAGAATGTTCGCATTCCGTCCGTACGTGTTTAGACTGCGCGTGAGCGATGTCTTGAAACCAGTGATGTGCGTACCACCTTCGCTGTTGTAAGTGTTGTTCGCAAATGCCGTGATGCGCGGAGTAATATCGTCGACATATTGAAATGCGACTTCAACCGACACATTGTCCATGGCGCGATCAACATAAAAAATATTCTTGTGTGCGGGAACTTGGTGGCGATTATAAAACGCTACAAGAGATTTCAACCCACCTTCGAAATAGAACGTGAGTGACGGTACTTCAAATCCTTTGAGTTCACGCAGATAAAAACAATCCTCATCATCAACTTTCGTGAGTGCGCGGGCATCGAGCACGCTAATGCGTACGCCTTTGATGAGATATGCCTGCTGACGAAGATGCGCAACGATCTTATCCCAATTCCATTCAATACCTTCTTTGAAAATTTCTGCGTCTGGCTTAAATTTCACAATCGTGCCATTCAATTTTGACGTACCAATTTTCTTCACCTTCGCAATCGGCTTACCGATCTTGTACTCCTGCATGTGTATACCTCCCTCCTTGTGAACGATGGCTTGCGTATGTACTGAAAGTGCATTCACCACTGAAGCACCGACGCCGTGGAGACCTCCGGAAACTTTATACCCCGAATCTTCTCCGCCGAATTTACCTCCCGCGTGAAGCGTGGTCATGATGGTCTCAAGTGCGGATACTTTCGTCTTTGGGTGGATACCAACGGGAATACCGCGACCGTTGTCTGCGACACGCACGTAGCCGTTCGGCAGAAGCGCAACCTCGATGTCGTTTGCATGGCCACCCATGGCTTCGTCACGGGCATTATCAAAAATCTCCCAAATGAGGTGATGGAGACCGTCAGGACCCGTAGTCCCGATGTACATGCCGGGGCGTTTACGGACCGGCTCAAGACCCTCAAGGACGGTAATAGAAGAGGCGTCGTACGCCTTATTTTTTGGGTCCTTTTCGGTTCCTTTAGCCATAAAAATAGCCGACTTTTCGGTGCCCCCAGTATAGCAC
>JAHFMQ010000008.1 GCA_023267775.1 Candidatus Kaiserbacteria bacterium
AGACGATGTTGCCACCTCAACATTCCCAGGTGCAGGATTAGGAGAGCTCGACAGCGCCCTTCAGTTTGCTTTCTGGGCGGATGACGGCGATAACGTCTATGAGCCTGTAGCAAGCACCACTCCTAGCGGGAATATCGAGACGCTATTTCTTAACGGATCGCTTGCTGATCTCAACAGTGCTGGACAAATTAAACTCGCTGACTCAACAGGAGGACCATTCGGAAACCAACCAATTCCTGGCAACTCAACTGTCTACATTGGCAAGATTTGGTGCGCAGGCACTCTGACCCCGACCAACCTTGTTCAAGACGGTTCAGGCGTACTCCGCTCGCCGCTTACAGGCACAGGATTTACCTGCGACGGAACGCTTGTAAACAATGCGGCGCAGACTGACCGTGTTCAGGGAGATATGCAGTTCTACGCAACACAAGCTCGAAATAATCCGAACTTCACTTGCGCCCAGCACTACACGCCAGTTTGGCCAACACCATAATCTAGTTCTTCTCTGGCCGTTCACAGCATCAACGCATGGTGCTGTGCGGGCTGGAAGGGGAAACCAGCATAGCCTGCCTGCCGGTAGGCAAGGGTCATTATTAAATTACAAACGTATTTTATGAATCGCATTTATACCAGTTTCGTAGTAATTCTCGCATCGGCGTCCCTCATCGCTGTCGGAAGTACAGGAGCATTCTTCTCTGATTCTGAAACGTCAACGGGAAACACATTTGCGGCGGGCGCAATTGATCTCAAAGTAGACAACGATAGTTACTACAATAAAAATAGATGTACAGAAGTTACTCCTGGCATATGGCAGTGGCAGGGCAGTGCGGCATATCCTGTGCCCGGTACTCCCTGCGACACGTCGTTTCCCTTAAGCGACCTCGACAAAGGCCTCCTCTTCTTCAACTTCAATGACATGAAGCCGGATGATGAGGGCGAAGATACTATTTCGCTCCATGTGCAAAACGATGCCTACGTCTGTATGGACTTGTCGCTCACGAGTAACGATGACAAGAGCTCGACCGAGCCTGAACTCGCGACACCTGACGTCGCCGAAGACATCAACAATACGTGGGACGGAGAGCTCGCGCAGAATTTACAGTTCTTCTGGTGGGCAGACGACGGTGACAACGTCTACGAAACGGGAGAGACTGATATTTCTGGTGGCGTGAAGACACTCTATAACCTTGCCACGACTTCGCCATTTTCAGTTGCGCTTGCTGATCCTACGCACAACGTATGGACTCCAAACACTCCAGGTCCAATTCCCGCAAATACCACCAAATACATCGGCAAAGCGTGGTGCTTCGGCAATCTCTCACTCACTCCGGTAGCAGCAGGGCAGGGAGTGAATCCAAGTGTTAATCCGGGTGTGACCTGTGATGGCACCGCACTCAACAATCTCACGCAAACTGACAAAGCGACTGTGAACGTCGCATTCCGAGCCGTGCAGGCGCGCAACAATCCGAACTTCTCCTGTGGCGGTACCGACACTCGCACGGCGAAAATTACAGTTATTAAACAAATCGTGAACGACAACGGCGGTAACAATATCGTTGCTGACTACCAACTCTTCGTGGACAATGGCGTAGTTACTACCCCGGTCACGTCAGGTATTACAACGACGGTTACTCCAGGTTCGTATACGGTCACTGAGACAGGTGTTCCTGGGTATGTCGCATCCTTCAGTGGTGATTGTGATAGTCTTGGGCAAATCTCTCTTGCTTCAAGCGATAATAAAACCTGCACCATCACCAACAACGATTTACCGTCAAACATCACTCTGATCAAAAACGTCATCAATCATGGTGGCAACGCGGGACCTACTCTGTTCGGTCTCCGAGTTGACGGAGCTTTGGTTCAGAACAATACATCGACTTCGACTCTTGCAAACGTTGCACACTCAATAAATGAAGCCGGACGCGCTGGATATCATTTCGTCGGTCCCATTACAGGAACCTCAAGCTACGGCAAACTATGTCCTGCAGCACTTGGTGGCACTATAACGCTTGACGAAGGTGAAACGATCGTCTGTACGATCACGAACGAACAGGATATATAAGCAGGGTCGCAGGATTACTCCATCCATGAATGCAGCACCCTCCATTCTCCAAAGAGTCGCGACACTTTCTGTGGTCGTGGCTCTTGTGGCGATGGCCGCAATGTTGGTTCCCGGAGAAACTGCCGCAACCGGTTCATTTACCTCAAAAAAACTTGACTTAAAAATCGACAGCAAGGCCTGGTACAACGGCGTAGCCGTACCATCGGCTACATGGGCGCTCAAAGATCTCACACCGGGCACCGATAAGTTCTTCAACCTGAATGACGTGAAGCCCGGAGACTTCGGTTGTAACGTCATCAGCATCCACGCGAAAAAATCAGATGCGTACGCGTGTATCGACTTCAAAAATCTGAAAAGTTATGAAAACGGCGTGAACGAACCCGAGTCAGCAGTCGATCCAAATGGAAACGCTTCCGGAGAACTTGCCGGTGGTACGGAGTTTTTCGGATGGATTGACGACGGTGATGGGAAATTCGAACCGCCAAGCGAAAAAGCTGTTTTCGGCACAACGACCCAAGCCGCAACCCAGGTGTTGAACGAAAAGACCTACGTCATCGGTGACTCCAAGTACGGCGGGTCTTGCAAACAGGACAAGACAAAATACGTCGGCATATGTTGGTGCGCAGGGAATCTCACCGTGAATCCTTCAACTGGGGTTATGACCTGCGATGGCGGCGCACTTGGAAACGCGGCACAGACGGATTCGTTTAGTGTCGACGTCCTCATACGCGCGCAACCGACATCGCAGGATGCGAAGTTCGTGTGTGGCAACAAACCGCCGAAGGGTAACAATGGTGTTGGCAACGGTGAGGACCCACCGCCCCCAGGCGGCGGGAATTCAGGGAACGACGGTCCTGGCACGGGGCCTGGGAATCCGGGTGGCCACGATACCTCGCCAGGGAAGGGCGGCAAGGACGACGATGAATGGCATCAAACAAACGACAACGGATTTCATTTCCCATTCTCTTTTAATTGGAATCCGTTTGGCGGCAAGAAATCATGAAATCCATTAATTTCATTCTGAATACACTTCTTGCTATCGTTGTCGTCGGTGTCGTAACGTTTCTCCTTGCATCGCGCTTCGGAATTTTGAATCCGCTTGAAATAAAAATTGTACGCTCTGGCTCAATGGAGCCCGCGATACATACCGGAAGCATCGTGCTCATCAAGCCGGCGACCACGTACAACGTCGGCGACGTGATCACGTTTGGGAAGGATACGCGCACGTCAGTCCCGACAACACACCGCATTGTCTCGACACGGACTGAAAATGGCACAGCCTACTTCAACACCAAAGGCGATGCAAATGAAGACGTCGATGGGGCCGAGACGCCACTCAACAAAGTGATCGGCCAAGTCATTTTCACAGTTCCGTACGTGGGCTACATTCTTGCGTTTGCAAAAACATCGTTTGGGTTCGCGCTTCTTATCGGTATTCCTGCCGCACTTATTATCTGCTACGAAATTATCAGCATTGTTGGTGAAATAAAAGTAATTTTTGGTCGCAAACGAAAGGAGGAAGTAAAAATAGTGGAAGTTCCGAAACAGATTCTTCGTCTTAGCCGGCAGGATCGAGCACGAAGAGTTATGAAGGTCTTCAGTGTTCCTCAGTTCGACATTGGAGTGCCGGCAAAACTGGTATGAAGAACGTGCGTTTCATGACGACAGTGTACGAGCGGTCGGGACCGCTCTCCGACATGTTCGTGCCGCATCAAGAAACCATTTCTCTCCCGCTAAAAAAGAAAATGTACCGCTCATCAATTGCGGTAATTGCGCTTCTGATGACTATCGCAGTTCCAGCTCTCTTCTCGGGTGGGGGAACGGGCTCATTCTTTAGTGATCAAGAGAACTCAACAGGCGATACGTTTGCTGCGGGCCCACTTGCTATTACGGTCGACGCCGTGCCTCCCGGCGCAACCCTTTTCTTAGGCCAGGCCGGCCAGACGTTTACACTCACCGTAACTCCGATTGCAAACACTCTGCCATTCCGATATAAAGTTTCCGCGGCAGCTTCTGGAAACGCTACGTTCTGTGCAGCTGTAACTGCTGTAGGCACTGCACCGCTTGCGTACAGCGGTCCTGCCGCGTCTCTCACCACAAGCGACACTAATAGTTTGACGCCATGGTCGCTTGTTCTTTCTCTCCCGAGCCCGGCGCCGGGAGTGGTCGATGGTCAGCTTTGTAATCTCGATCTTAAGTACGATGCATACCAGGAAGGAGGGGCAGTTGGTACCGAATATCATGACACTCAGCATGTGGTGCTACACCTCGTGGCTGATCCTCCAGTAGCACCATCTGGACCGGTGCCAACAACTACACCTGAACCTACTCCGACACCGACACCGACCCCAGAACCTACTGGCAGTGCGACTCAAGATGTTGCTCCGACTCCCACACCTACGCCCGTGTCAACAGAGGACGTAACGCTGACGCCAACGCCTACTGAAGATCCAACTCCAACACCAGACCCCGTCACCCAAGATTCTGCGCCAGTTATTCCGTCTGATCCTCCAGCCGACCTACCGCCGCAGTAATTTCGCGGCTAATTGACAATATTTGATATAAGAGTATATTCGCAAAAGAACCGGTTCAGCGTCAATCGCAACTCACCTTATTAGGGAGGAATCATGACCTAAATGCACACCAAATTTTTGATGGTTTTCTAATTTTTCGACCGGGGGCCGCTCGCACTTTATGATTTACTGCGAGCGGCTCTTTTTTTATTTACGATCTTTCCCGTGGAACTTTTTATGAATTTCGCGTAGATGCGAGTCAGTGATGTGCGTGTAAATCTGAGTCGTATTGATAGAAGCATGTCCGAGGAGTTGTTGGACCGAACGGATATCAGCGCCATTAGTTAGAAGGTCGGTGGCAAAAGCATGCCGCAGTGTATGTGGCGTCACGACGTTCGTGATGCCTGCCCGCGCGACGTACGATTTCAAATGTCGTTGAACATCGCGCGGGCCGATACGGTGTAATTTATTTGGTCTGCCGTCTACAAACAAGGCTTCCTCCATATCATTTCTTGCTTTCAGGTACTCACGCACGGCCTGTTTGGCAGTAAGGGAGATAAAGACAACACGCACTTTCTCACCTTTACCGCGCACGGAAATCTCATCACGCGTTAAATCTATATCAGCGTTAAGCGCGCATAGTTCAGAAACACGTAGTCCAGTGGAAAACAGTAACTCAAGAATTGCATGGTCTCGTAAATAGGAGCGTGCTTTATCAGAGTCTTTTTCCGCCTCAAATGCTTCTCGAGGCGCCCTCATGAGACGCTGAAGTTCAGCGGGAGTGATGAGATCGAGCTGGCGCTCCGGAAGTTTTGCCAGCTCTATTTTCTCAGGGGAAATGGCTGGGACGTCTCGTTTGCGAAGAAACTTCAGAAATGCGCGGAGCGCGATCATATAGTAGTTCTGGGTGCGTCGTTTCATGGCCTCGGCAGCCGTACCCGGCTGCCGGTTGAGCCAGAGACGAAATTCCCGCACATTTTGCTCGGTGATGTCTCTGACATCCTTGATTTTCATCTGTGAAAAATATCTGATGAGGTAATGATCGTAATTTTCAATAGTTTTCACCGCGCGACCTCGCTCGATCTCGATATATTCCAGAAATTGGCGTTTCGCAGTTTCTGCATCCATGCTGAAATTGTAACATCACACTGCGCACATTATTGGCGGTCATGATTACGCAAAACTTGCGCAAATATGCAAGGCGTGGTAGGATGCAAGTTCCATGCTTACCACTAAGAAAAAGAACGTGGCGATTAAAAGCGCCGCTCGGCACGACACAGACACTGGTTCTCCAGATGTCCAAATTGCGCTTCTTTCTGGCCAAATAGACGAACTTGCGAAGCATTTGAAGAAAAACCCTAAGGATTTTCATTCTCGACGCGGTCTTCTCCAAATGGTCGCTAATCGTCGTACTCATTTGCGCTATCTTGAGACGAGTAACAAGCGCCACTACAACGCGCTTATCAAAAAGCTTGGTTTGAAGAAATAACGCCGATTCAGGGCGTTTGCACGGGCGCATTTCCGTACTTTTCAGTGGTATCATGGACCAGTAGCCCCAGGTGTAGACTCCCGTAGGGGAGTGGGAAGTTATATTTTTATTATTTCGTTTTCATAAGCATTTATTTTTACTTCCGAGTGAGTGAGCGAAAACAAAAGCAACTTTTGTTTTCCGAACGAACGCAGGAAGCAAACCCTTATTTATGGCAGTTATCAAACATCCAGCTCAACGTATCGGCGTATTCATTGATACACAAAATCTCTATCACAGTGCGAAGCATCTCTATAAAGCTCGCGTTAACTTCGGCAAAATCCTCGAGGAGGCCGTTGGTGGACGTATTCTGGTGCGCGCTATCGCGTACGTGATCTCAACAGAAAGCGGCGAAGAAAAGAATTTCTTCGAAGCGCTTACCAAGATGGGTATCGAAACCAAGGTGAAAGACCTTCAAATCTTTGCTGACGGCGCAAAAAAGGCAGACTGGGACGTCGGTCTCGCGATCGACGCGGTTAAACTCGCGCCGAAACTTGACACTGTTGTTCTTGTGACCGGAGATGGCGACTTTGTGCCCTTGATCCAGTATCTTGATTTGCACGAAGGATGCCAAGTGGAAGTTATTTCCTTCGGCAAATCCTCTTCAAGCAAACTCAAAGAAGCAGCACACGCCTTTACCGACATGTGTGACGATCCTCAGAAATTTACGATCACCTCTCGCGGATAACGCACTTCACATCCCTGTAGATACGCTACTATAGTAGGGAATGGCCACGGACACTCCCACACCGAATATTTCGCCTGATAAAGGTCAGCCGGAAAAATATATTCGTACGTTTGCGGGTGACATGCAGACCCTTAAGGCGGGAGGCGTGCCCGATCTCGCACCTCTTATAAAATCGACCGAGGCTCCTCGTGAGCGTCCGGCAAATCCGCCGAAGCCGGTACCGCCACCGCCACCAAAACCTGTTTCACCTCCCCCACCACCAGCTCCGGTCATACCTCCTCCTACACTTGTTCCGCCGCCTGAACCGGCGCCGATCGAACTGCCGAAGCCTGTGGCTCCGCCAATTCCCGAACCGAAACCAATAGAGAGACCAGCTCCGCCACCCACATTTGTGCGCACGCCTCCACCGATAGAGCCGGCGGAACCATTGCCACCACCGACGCCACTGCAGACTTACGCGAGCGATTTTACGGACAAAATAAAAGAAACACATTCAACCACGGCAACTATACTTGCTGCGCAGCAAGATTCAGCTACAGGAAATCCAGAACTTGAACCAAAAGAAAAATCTTCTCACACCTTACTGTACTCAATTTTGGGCACCGTACTTCTTATCGGAGGCGGCGTCGGTGCGTATTTCGCTTTCGCAAGTTACACCGTGGAGAATCAGCCGGTGGTAGTTGCGCCCGTGATAAAAGCACCGATATTTGTGGATGATCGCGAAAAAATTTCTGGAACTGGTCTCGGTCTCTTCCAGGCTATTGGAATCTCGGTTAATAAAACGATTACAACGGGTACGGTTCGACTTCTCTATATCGAGACCTCGACCACATCTCCCGACAGTGTTTTCTCAGCGCTTCGTATGTCGGCGCCGGACGTTCTTCTTCGTAACATACATCCTGAAGGCAGCATGGCGGGCGTCGCCAATATCAATGGAACTCAAAGTCCGTTTTTCATACTTTCCGTTGATTCATACAGCGAAACATTTGCCGGGATGCTTCAGTGGGAACCGAAGATTCTTAATGATATGAAAGATCTATTTCCTCCGTACCCAACACCAGTCCCTACCGCCACCATTATAGCGACGACGACTGTCGCAACTACAACACCCACCACCAAACCTAAAAAGGGATCTAAAACAGCTACGACCACTCCAGTTATTGTCGCAACCCCCGTTCCAACCATTGTGCAACCAACGTTTACTGACGAGGTCATCGCAAATCACGATGTCCGAATTTTCCGCGACATCTACGGTAACGTCGTCATGATGTATGGCTATTGGAATCAATCGACGCTCGTGATTGCGCGTGACCGAGGAGCATTCGGTGAAATAATGCAGCGACTCGCAAATTCGAAGGCGCAATAGGCGTCTAAGTATCTCTATATATTTGGCACTCGCCTGACGGCGATTATCTGCTATCATCCCTGCATGAAGACCGAACAGTTTAAGAAAAGACTCGAAGAAGAGAAGGCAAAACTCGAGGCAGAAATGGCGAGTGTCGGCCGTAAAAACCCCCGCGTTCCAGGCGATTGGGAACCAATTCCTTCTGAAACTGGTACTGAAGCAGATCTCGCTGATCAGGCAGATGTCGTCATGAGTCGTGAGAGTAACATCGCCATTCTAGGAGATCTTGAGGCACGATACGACACTATTCTTGAAGCACTCAAGAGAATTGAAAAAAAGACCTACGGCATTTGCAGAGTCTGTGGTGAAAAAATAGAAGAAGCGCGTCTTGGAGCCGACCCGGCCGCAACGACCTGCATCAAGCACCGGTAACATGCCCGAGAAGACGAAGCTCGGGTATGCGAAGACACTCGCTGCACAGCCAGTCGGATCAGGGGCGGAAATAGTCATAGTCGAAGCAGACCTCACGCGTGGACTCCACGCATTTTCTGTTGTTGGTCTCGCCGACAAAGCAGTTGATGAAGCGCGTGATCGGCTAAGTGCCGCCATACGTCACTCTGGATATAAATCTCCGAAGCAGCAAAATAAACGCATCGTACTTTCACTGTCTCCGGCAGATTTAAAAAAAGAAGGCTCGCACTATGATCTCGCTCTTGCGCTCGCCTATCTCATCGCAGCAGGCGAACTGAAAACACCAAGCGAAGACCCGCTTTTTATTGGCGAACTTGCGCTCGATGGGACTCTGCGAAGTGTTCGCGGAGTCCTTCCGCAAGTGCTTGCCGCGAAACGTTATGGAATTAAAACGATTTTTGTGCCTCCGGGGAATTCACGCGAGGCGCTTCTCGCTGACGGTGTTGCTATTTATGCGCCAAAATCCCTCAAAGAACTTCTGCAACACTTCAAAGGAGAAAAACCACTGCCGCGACTGGTTCGTGATCGCCGAGCTCTTGTGCCGCCGCCGGCGCTCGACCTAAAAGACGTCAAAGGACAGGAAAGTGCGAAGCGAGCTCTCGAAATTTCGGCCGCCGGTCGGCACAATATCGTCTTTTACGGCCCACCGGGCACGGGCAAAACGATGCTCGCTCGCGCGCTTGCGGGAATTCTTCCTCCACTTAATGACGATGATGTTCTTGAAGTGACCGCCATTCATTCAACTGCCGGATTATTAAAAGAAGGAGAGGCTGTGTACTGGCCGCCATTTCGCGCGCCGCACCACTCTATTTCGCACGTAGCGATTGTCGGTGGCGGCACCTTCCCCAAAGCTGGTGAAGTGACGCTTGCACACAAAGGAGTTCTTTTTCTTGATGAATTTCCAGAATTTGAATCGCGAGCACTCGAAGCGCTGCGACAACCACTTGAAGACCGTGTCGTCACCGTATCTCGTTCGCGTGCAAGTGTGACGTTCCCTGCTGACTGCATGATTGTCGCCGCAATGAATCCTGCGAATACGCTTTCTGATGACTCTCGCGTGGCGATACGTGCGGCGGCGAAACAATCGCGGCGAATTTCTCGACCCATTGTTGACCGACTTGATCTCTGGATTGAAGTACCGCTCGTTCCGCATGACACGCTTTCAAAACTTGCGAGCGGAGAACCTTCTGAGCAAGTACGAGAACGAGTAATAACTGCGCGCAAACGTGCGGAGAAGCGTACGGGCAAAAAAGGTGCGACCAACGGAGCACTTACTGGCCGAGAACTCGATGAGAAAAGTGGTTTTAATGCGGCGGCGAAAGAAGCTTTGACTACCGCCGCTACGCGACTCCATTTATCGCCGAGAAGTTATCACCGAACCATGCGTGTTGCACGCACCATCGCTGACCTTGCGGGTGCGGATACTGTGACACCCGCATTTGTGCACGAAGCATTGCAGTATCGCCCCCGCGGGTTGTTCGGATTTGAGTGAAAACATCTTTTGACTTTTGAACCGTTTGTCGGTAGAAGTAATGGCGAAGACCTAGTTCTTTTCGGCAATTAAACCACCATCATCCAGAAAAGGGAGGAAGTCATGGGGAAACTTATGAGCTTGTTTCTGGCAGTATTTTTCGTGCTTTTTGCGGCAGGGTGTGCCACTGTTCCGACTTCGGAATCCCCCCAGCAACAGCAGGTAACAGCGCCTGTTGTTAAAGACACTCGTGAATTCTTTAGTGGCGCCATATCCTACTCGCGGATAGGTTCAGCCAGAAGAATCATGGATGACCTCGAAACTCTTGAGCCGACAAGACTTCCTTTGCTGAAGAAGAAATTAGGAAGAGATGAGACTCAGGAAAACGGCGACAAAGAAAAAGACACCGGAGGGAAAAATATTGAGTTGGAGCTGTACAGGCTATATGTACAAGCCGATACAAACGGCAATGGTGAAATCGATGAAAAGGAAGCGGCGGCGTTCAAGGCCGTGTATACTGCCGGGTTCAATTCTCGAGTGGGTTCAGTTAAGTTTTAGTGAGGCGGTCTTGAATATACAAGACCAAACTCACCAGTTCCTCACGGAACTGGTGAGTTTATTGTCCACCTTTGGGAGTGAAAACCCCCGCCTTCAGGCGGTCCTTTTAAGAAATGCTAGAGTGCGCACATGCAGCTGTATCGAGCCGGCCCCCACACCGTCTTCGACCTCAAATATCACCTGGTCTGGACGACGAAGTACAGAAAGCCCATCTTGAAGGGACGTATTGCCATCCGCCTGCGCGACTTGGTGCGAGAAATCTGCGACGCCAACAGCGTCCACATCATCCGCGGCCATGTATCGCAAGAGCATGTCCATATGTTCATCTCCATACCACCGCAGATTTCCGTATCCAAGATCGCGCAATACATCAAGGGCAAGACGTCCCGAAAGCTCCTGCAGGACTTCCCCGAATTGAACAAACGGTTCTGGGGCCGGCATTTCTGGAGCCGCGGGTACTTCTGCGCCACCTCGGGCGCAATCACCGATGAAGCAGTCATGGCCTATATAAAGAACCAGGACGAAGACGCTGACAAACGCGGTGATGACTTCACTATCGTGGATTTTCCTAACTAAGCACTTTAGTGCGCAAAGGATACAGCCGCCTTCTAGGCGGCTGTGGTTCATTTTTAGGTGGGAAGTTTATTCGGGTGCACACACTCTACCTTTAGGGCAATTACGAAATGGATTTGCGGCGCCACGAACTTCGAAGTGGAGATGAGGACCAGTCGATAAGCCGGTGGAGCCAACATACCCAATGGTCTGGCCGGACAAAACCGACTGTCCAGGCGAGACCGCAACACTTCTCATGTGTGAGTAAAGCGTCTGGCTACCATTATCGTGCACGATGACAACGTAGTTTCCATAACCGCCGTTCCATCCACCGCCACGCGCGATAATGACCGTTCCATTCGCCGCTGCATGAATCGGTGTACCTCGGGCGCTTCCGAGATCTATACCATTCCATCCATGAAGACTTTGTGTGAGGATAGCGCCTGGAATTGGATTACTGTAGTAGCCAGGCTGTGCAGCACCGCCACCACCAAGGAACGGCTCTCGCGTCGTTGAGGCACGTGCTTGCGGGGTTGGCGCGGCGATTTCTCCTCCCGGGATGATGATAGTTGTGCCGACTTCGAGCGGTTCGGTTGGATCAAGACCGTTGTACTGGGCTATTTCGGCCGCATCGGCAGAGAACTTCTTCGCAAGGGATTTGAGCGTGTCCCCTTTTTGGACAATCCTTTCGACACCTGAGACCGGCAGAATGATGAGCGTATCCCCGGGATGAACATCTTTAATACCTTTCAAATTGTTTGCCCAAATGATGGTGTTTACCGAAACGTTATACATACCTGCAATTTCTGAAAGCGTGTCGCCAGGACGTGTGACGTACACCGAGATACGATCAGACTGAGTAGCTCCGACAGCATCAACCGCAGTTCCTCCTGGGCCGCTGCTTGCCACAAGCGCGTTGTCGCTGGTCGTTTGATTGTCAGCAATACCTTTAAAAGGATTAGGGTCGATGTTTACAGCAGCCGCGAGCACAGGAGTCTTTGAATCTGGAATGGGCGCATTTGTTGAGGCGTCTGCGTTAGTAGAAAATGGCCAGAAAGCGTGCGCACGGGCAGGGAGAGAGCCAGTGGCGAACGTAAAGATTGCGAACCCGGCAGCGAGTGCTGCGCAAAGTTCTAACATCCGGTATGTATTCGGTCTCGTTTCTTGCGAAATCGAGTCGGAAGGTTGTGGGTTTAATTCAATAGGTAAACAGGGAAATTCGGTGGGTCTGAACATACAAAAATGGCTCATATACCAAGTACATAAGCCATTTCTTGAATACTTCCGTATCAGTCGATACCAAGAGTATAGCGGAGTGAGTTTAGTAGTCAACCAGGTAGAATCATGCCTGTGGAGAGCGGTTTATGGGGTATATTCGAACAGTGAACTACCTCGATGGATTAAATGATGCTCAGAAACGCGCGGTGCTCGCGACAGACGGACCGATATCGGTTCTTGCGGGCGCTGGAAGCGGGAAAACTCGCGTTCTCACCACGCGAATTTACCATTTGGTGCGCGAAGGAGTTCCTGGGAATCAGATTCTTGCAGTTACGTTTACCAATAAAGCTGCTCGCGAGATGCGGGAACGGGTTCGTACGATGCTCGGAGCAGATAATAGTCTCGAGGCGCCTTTTATAGCGACATTTCACGGGCTTGGTAGGGAATTGTTGGAGCAATACGGGAAGGTTATGGGTATTCCCAGATTTTTTAGCGTCTATGATCGTGATGATTCCGAAAAAGCGATTGCTGCAGCGCTCAAAGCGCTCGATGTGGAGACAAAGGAGTTATCTCCGCGAGCCGTGCTCGGCCGTATTTCTCGTGCAAAAGGGGAAGGAGTGCAGGCGCGCGAGTTCTATGAAAAAAATGCTCGAGGAAGTTTCGGTGGACGCATTACGGCAGAAGCATGGCTTCGCTACGAGAAAACGCTTGCCGCAGAGAAGGCTCTCGACTTCGATGATCTGATCGCACTTCCACTACGCATGCTGGAAGAACATGCTGATGTGCGTGCGCTTGCGCAAAGCCGCTGGAAGTATCTCCATATCGATGAATACCAGGACACCAATGCGCTTCAAGGGCAGCTTGCCAATATTCTTGCGGCAAAACACAAGAATCTTTTCGTCGTCGGCGACATTGATCAGTGTCTTGTTGCAGGGACTCTCATTACGATGGCCGATGGGTCTGAAAAGCCAATAGAAAAGATTTCGAAAAGGGACTCTGTACTCTCTAATTATGGAAGTGGTGATATGCGCGTAGCATCCGTAACGAGGACGACGACAAGAATTGTACGTGGCGAATTAATCCGTGTAACGACACGCGCTGGACGGACGCTTATTAGCACATCTGATCATATGCACTTTGCCGGGTATCAGCTTGGTCACACGCCGCAACTCTATTTCACGTACCTCATGCACAAAAATGGAAAGGGATGGCGTCTTGGTGTTTCGCAGACATACACGAACGGGCAACGGAAACCAATGATTGGATTTCAACAACGATGCAATCAGGAACATGCGGATGAAATATGGATCATCAGAACATTCGATACTCCACAAGATGCGCGGGTTCTTGAATACCAGATCTCGCTCAACTTTAAGATTCCAACACTCCCCTTCGTCGCTCGTAAGGGTGGTAGCGTAAACGGTTACGTGCATGATCAGCAGGCACTCGATCGTATTTTTGCCTCATTTGATACGGATAGTGGTGCACACACGCTTCTCAAGTCAGAGGGGTTGCTGTTGGCACATCCACACCACCGTGCACAAGGTCATGCGGAGATTGGTCGAAGAAATATTGTCGTTACGTTGTGCGGTGATCATCGTGGCGCAACAACACTGCACCGCATCTCATTGGCAGGGAATGACATAGAAGGAAGACAGAAACTGACAGATGCTGGATTTTCGGTTCGTCCTACTCGTCGCGGGTCACAGAACTGGAGGTTCGAGACTTCTCATAAAGACTATGGCGCAATCGAACGTATTGTCCGTACGTTGGAAGAAATATTTCCAAAAGCATTACTGGTACGAGCCGCGCGTCTTGGGGGACACAAGAAGAATCCAAAAGACGGCAATTCACTCCCTCTTCTTCCTGCGGGATCCCTGCGTCGCGGAATGGCCGTGTTCGACGAGGAAGGGAAGTGGGATATTCTGGAAAAAGTCGAAAGGATACTCACAAAAAAGGCGCGAGTGTACGATCTCGATATTGAAGGAACGCATAACTTTATTGCGAATGGCATCGCGACGCACAATTGTATATATACGTGGCGCGGTGCAAGTGTCGAGAATTTACTTGAATTCGACAAAGAATATCCGGAATCGGAGACTATTATTCTCGAACGGAACTACCGATCGACGAAAAATCTCGTAAACGCGGCAAATGCCGTCATCGAAAAAAATAAAAATCGTAAAGAAAAATATTCCACGACCGAACGAGCATCTGGAGAACCCATCGTTGTGCATATAGCGCTCTCTGCGGAGGATGAAGCGCGATGGATCGCAGCGAAAATCCGAGAATTGATGAGAAACGGAGTAGCGCCGGAAGAAATTGCGATACTGTTCCGCACCAATTTTCAATCGCGCGCCCTTGAAGAAGGACTGCTTCATGCGGGCGTGCCGTACAAACTGCTCGGCACGCATTTTTTCGCGCGAAAGGAAGTGAAAGACGCTCTTGCGTGGATGCGGCTCGCGATGGACCCATCAAGAGAAGCCGATAAGATGCGCGCGGCGGCTTCGCCGCCGCGCGGCATCGGCAAAGTGACGCTCGGTAAACTCGCGGCCGGCCAGCGATCACTGCTACGTGCTGGTGAACTTGCTAAAGTCGAACAGTTTGAACGTGTCATTCACGAACTTTCGGAAGCCGCGAACTCACTCATTCCGTCTGAATTCGTGAAATTGGTTATCGAGAAGAGTGGAATGCGCCGCGTTCTTCTTGAAGAAGGAAATGCGGAAGATCGTGAACGGTTTGAGAACGTTGAGGAGCTCGCGTCGGTTGCCGCTCGCTATGATGGCGTCGTAGGTAAAGAGGGAATTGCTGCATTTCTCGCTGAAGCAGCGTTAGCAAGCGATCAGGACGAGCTTGATCAGGGCGAAAAAACCGGAGTTACGCTCATGACGGTGCATGCCGCGAAAGGTCTTGAATTTGGAACTGTCTTTGTGAGCGGCATGGAAGAAGGGTTGTTCCCGCATAGCGACATGGGAGGGGAGAGGAATCGTGATGAAGAAGAGGAGCGGAGACTTTTCTATGTCGCGATGACGCGCGCCAAAGAGCGCCTCTTTCTCACGCTCGCTCGTGTTCGGAAAATTTACGGTATTGATTCTGTCGCGGAACCTTCGTCGTTTCTTGCTGATATCGATAATTCGCTCATACTGTATGAAAATGGTGAAAGCGGTAACATTCTCTTTTAATACATACCTTAAACAGTGTTTTAAAGATCCCATTCAGTACATATAAGCTATAATGGACCCGTGTCATTTACATTCATGCGAAGACCATATTGGTATATCCTGTTAGTTTTTGTAACGCCACTTTTTTCGTTTGCGGCACCATTGTCTACGACGACTATCTTTTCACACAATCTTTCACGTGGAATGACTTCTCCAGAAGTTAGTGCATTACAGCAGTGTCTCAAGACGGACCCCTCAATCTACCCGGAAGGGATTGTGAGCGGTTATTTCGGAGTATTAACCGAAAAAGCAGTGCAACAATTTCAAATAAGGACCGCCATCGTGTTTACTGGTACTCCACGAACAACGGGATTTGGTCGTGTAGGACCCAAAACCAAAAAAGTGTTGAACGAATTTTGTACTACTGTTTCGCAGGTTTCATTACCTACGCAACCGCAACCAACACTATCGACCCAATTACAACCAACAACGACCGTCGTACCTACACTACCGGCTCAACCCCAAGTACTTCCAACAGGAACAATTGAAACATACGTTCCTTCGACTCAAGAACAAAAAGAACTTCTTGATGAATGGAAAAAAATAAATGTAAACACGCCGCTGAGCGTAATGGGTCCTGGCAATTGCAGTACGATACAGCAGTGTATAGATTATTGCGCAATTCCCAAAAACAGTTCAGAGTGTTTTGGTTTCGTTAAATAACGTTCCGCGAGTTATCTTGGAGTATAGGGAAGACATCCCGCGATGACATTAAAAATAAATTGGCCGCTCTGAATACCCAGTCCGAGAATCCAACCGCCCGAAATACAAATCCCAACCGTTGTCCCTGCGGAGACAACCCGAACTGTAGAATTTGTCTCTTTATTATTAATACGGAAGACGCCCGGGCCAATGCCAAGTACAGAATATGAAGCCATAATTTTTCCGCCATAAGCCGTAAATGGGCCATATGCGAGCGCCGAAGCTGTTCTCGGAATGAGAGTTATCCCAAATAAAACCACTATCACCATAGTCAGACCACATAGGGGTTTTAATAAGACCTTTTTTCCAAAATGGTTCATACAATATAAAGTCAGTAACTCCCTGTATGATACTATACAAATTCATAAACAAAGCCGTTAGTAACCTAGACTCTTTTGAAGTTTAAGTTCTGCGGAGATATTCTACATGTGGGCAAAAAAATCACTCGGACAAAATTTTCTCATGCACGCACGCATCGCGGAGCGTATTGTGCTCGTTGCAAAACTAGACCCGAATTCTATTGTGTTTGAAATTGGCCCGGGAACAGGCATGCTCACAAAAGAATTGTTGAAGAAAGTTAAAAAGGTAATTGCCCTTGAAGCGGATCGGGAATTATATTCAAAAATTGAGACGGATTTTGCGCATGAAATTGAAGAAAAAAGATTGGAACTTATTCATGGCGATATTCGTTCGTTTGATACTGGCACTCTTCCGAAAGGGTACGACCTTGTTGCAAACATTCCGTACTATCTGACCGGCGAAATCATCCGCATGTTCTTGGAGTCAAAAAATCAACCAGCTTCAATGACTCTTTTGGTGCAAAAAGAAGTCGCAGAGCGTATCGCTCGTTCAAAAAAAGAAAGCATCTTGTCGCTTTCGGTGAAAGCTTATGGAATACCAAAACTCGAGTTTTCTGTGCCGCGAGGAGCATTTAGACCGGCGCCAAATGTGGATTCCGCTGTGCTCACGATCCGCGATATTTCACGCAAAAATTTCTCCGCACACGAAGAAGAACAACGATTTTTTACTCTTGTTCACGCCGGATTTGGACATAAACGTAAATTTGTAAGGGGAAATCTATCCGGCATGGGCCCCTTAGGAGGGGAAATACCAGAAAAAGCCCGGGCTGAAGACCTCCCGCTCCAGGTTTGGCTCGATCTTGCTCGTACGGGTCAGACGTTAAGCACGTAACACCATTTTTATAGGTGTAAAAACACTTCTTGCCAACGCGAGACTGCTATACCACGTGAGATATACACGCTCGCTACATTGCGTCGGTCAAAAACTCTATCTCACGAGGTATACTTCCAAGTGAAGTATGAGGGACAGAATTTTTGGGCACTGGCGCACACTTACCGCAACTATCTTTTCGGTAGCGCTTATCGTCGGTGTCTATATGCTTGCCCGTGGCGTTGAGACTCCACCAATCGCGCAGGCGTCCACGGAATCAGCCCTTCTCAAGGCTATTGCATCAAAAGATTCTGATGGCGACGGTCTTTCCGATTGGGAAGAAGCGCTCTACGGCACAGATCCTCATATGATCGATACTTCCCATCTTGGGATGACTGATGGTGAAGCAGTAGCACACGGTCTCATCGTGCCGCTCGCTATCGCCGATGTTCCAACCGCATCGACCACGGCGACAACTTTTGATAAAGAAGGTCTCCCGCCTGCTCCAGCTGAAGACACGTTAACGGCAGCTTTTACAAAAACATTTTTTGCGCTCTTTCTTGCCGCGAAACAAGCGAATGGCGGCGGAGACCTTTCCGAAAGCCAGATGCAAGATGTTTCTGACAGAGCGCTACAAGCACTTTCGCAAATAGTCACCGTCCCTCCTGATTTTAAAACGGAAAAGGATATTAAGGTTTCTGGCACGGGACCTGACGCATTGAAAGATTTTGCCGTTCGCGCCGAAGCGGTGCTCCTGAGAAGGGCAAGTAACGCAACCAAAGGCGAAATACTGTATTTGCAAGACGCAGTCCAAAATAACGACGCGACAGCCATTCCTTACATATCTTCCATAGCAAGCGCGTACAAAGCGTCCGCAGTCGGACTCGCAGCTCTTACGGTTCCTGGAGAACTCGCTGGAAGTGATCTCGCGCTCGTTAATGCAATGATGCGCATAAGCGGGGTTACTGCAGACTTCGCTCGCGTAAATGACGATCCTCTCGCAACGGTGCTTGCGCTGAAGCAATATCCGCAGGCAGTGCTTAATCTCGGGAATGCGTTTATCGAAATCGGTAAAATCTATAAATCT
>JAHFMQ010000009.1 GCA_023267775.1 Candidatus Kaiserbacteria bacterium
CTACTTAAGATTCTCGCAAAGAATGCGGAGACCACTTTTGGTCAGAAGCATTCGTTCGCTACGATCAAATCGGTAACCGACTTTCAACGGAAGGTGCCGATTCAAACCCATGAAGATATCCAACCCCACATCAATGATATCGCGGAAGGCGTATCAAATGTACTGACTACGGAACAAGTCCAGAGGTTCGGTATCTCAAGTGGATCAACAAAGGCCTCCAAGTTCGTGCCGTACACCGCCTCGCTCATTGCCGACTTCCAACAGGGAATTGATCCGTGGATGTATCACCTCATGAAGGATTATCCAGGGATCATAAGTGGAAAGGCGTATTGGTCTGTCACTCCAGTTGGCGATCGACAAAGACGTTCAAAGGGGGGCATACCCATCGGTTTTGACGACGAGAGATCATATTTCGGGAAACTCACGCAATGGGTTCTCGGGACAATAATGGCGACACCGTCAGAGCTTGTGTTAGTGCGCGATATGGATGCTTTTCGGTACGCAACATTGCGGTTTCTTCTGCAAGAGAAGTCTCTTGCTTGTGTATCGATCTGGAATCCGACATTCGCGATTTTGTTTTTAAGTCCTTTGAAAGGTTGGCTTGACCAACTCATTGAAGACGTAAGAACTGGGTCAATGTCGATCGACCTTGGGGTTGCACCAGAAGTTGATGTCACTATTCGACGTGCCCTGAAGAAAGACCCGAAACGGGCAGAAGAATTGGAATGTGTCAGAAATGATACAAACCTCTACGAATCCATTTGGCCGAATCTTCAGCTCATCAGTTGTTGGGCCCACGGCAATTCCGAAGAAGCCGTGAAGCAGCTTCGGAGTTATTTCCCAAAGGTTGCAGTTCAACCGAAAGGGCTAATCGCAACGGAGGCGTTCGTTTCGTTCCCGCTACATGGCGAAGCATCGGCTATATCGATCACTTCTCATTTCTTTGAATTCGAAGAAGTTGAGAGTAAGACGGTATGGCTTGTGCATGAACTTGCTGTCGGAAAAAGGTATGGGGTGATTGTCACCACAAGTGGCGGTCTCTATCGATACCGTCTCAATGATGTAATCGAGGTCTTAGGCCATGAATCGGAGTGCCCACTCGTTCGATTTGTGGGGAAGCAAGACAAAGTGGTAGATCTCCGCGGCGAGAAGCTGAACGAAGGATTTATAATGGAACTCGTGACGAAGATTGTTTCGAGATCCAGACTCAATTTCCAGTTCTGGATGGTCGCACCTGAAAGAAATGGAGATGTAAATCTTTCTTATTCGGTTTTCGTCCAAGCGACTTCGCAGTCGATAACGAGTGAGGACGATATTCAATCTATACGTCGAGAGATCGAGAAAGGACTTCGAGAGAATTATCACTACGACTACTGCCGTAGGCTCGGTCAGCTCGGTGAACTCCGGATTTTCGTTGTTGAGCAGAGTACCAATGCCCACGAGACATATTTGTCAGTGTGCGCTGAACAGGGGCAACGTCTTGGCGACATCAAGCCATCGGCATTGCACTCATTTCAGCACTGGTCAGAAAAGTTTCAAGGGCGATTTGTTTAACAAGGCACCGTGTGTTCATCACATGGTGCCTTTTCTTGTCCACCTTTGGGAGTGAAAACCCCCGCCTTCAGGCGGTCCTTTTAAGAAATGCTAGAGTGCGCACATGCAGCTGTATCGAGCCGGCCCCCACACCGTCTTCGACCTCAAATACCACCTCGTATGGACGACGAAGTACAGAAAGCCCATTCTGAAGGGACGTCTGGCCATCCGCCTGCGCGACTTGGTACGGGAAATCTGTGATGCCAACAGCGTGCAGATCATCCGTGGCCACGGACGATCGAAAAGCGTAAAATAGTACCGAGGTCGCCGCATTGTTAGCCCCAGCTTCACCCTTCTTAGGTGAAGCCCGACCGAGCCCCGTTTCCGTCCATTCCAATTCAAAAAGAATCCCCCCGCAAAATATGAAAAAGCATGGAGGGAAACGGGGCGGGGGGGGCGGAGCGCCGGCGCGAAGCGAAGGCGCTGGGGCGGCGTTTGAGAGTCATCACGGACTCCAATGCGTACAATTCGGTATCGCATCACCACGCGCGTGGCGCGTGGCAGGTCATTCGGGATTGTTGGCAAAATAGGTTCTGCCACTAAACTGTGATGCGTAGTGAGGGGAATCGAACTCCCGCCCGTTGCTTGGGAATTGAAAATCCGTAGCGATTTTCAACGGCATTCGTACTTTGTGCAGGATACGAGAATCGAACTCGTGCCTACTGCTTGGGAAGCAGTCATTCTGCCACTAAACTAATCCTGCACAAAAAACGAATGCCGGTTCTACCACTAAACCAATTCCGCAATTAAAACCAATTTAATACGGTTTCCCACCACGACGGCGGCGTGGAGGTCGCTTTCGCCTCGGGAGGCACTACCACGATAACCTCTTCCCCAGGTCTCGCAACTCCAAACGCCGTTCGAATAGCCGCATCCTGCCCTCGCTCGGTAGAAAGTGCCGCGAGATTAGCCTCAAGTGTCGCTTTCCGCTCTTCAAGCGTCTGATACTGCAATTTCGCCTCCTGCGCTTGGGAAACTGCCACGTGCGCTTTCCCAACGAGCCCCCAAATGCTCGTGGCAAGCCAGAAAGCAACAAGCAGGAGGACGCCTATAAGAACACCTTGTCGCCACTGGTTCGCGCGCATAGCTGCAGTATACGATTTTTTTAGCAGGGACTCCAATGAACAAAAAGTTATTCGGCCGACGATTGAACCATTTTCATAAACACTTCCTCAGGAATGGTGACTTTGCCCGTACCCCGCTCAAGCATTTTCTTTTTACCTCGTTTCTGCTTATCGAGAAGTTTATTTTTGCGCGAAACATCGCCGCCATAGAGATATCCTGTAACGTCCTTTCGCATGGCGGAAAGCGTTCTCGAAGCAATAATACGTCCCTGAACTTTTGCTTGAATTTTTGTTGTAAAAAGTTGTTTGGGGAGAATGCTGAAGAGTTTCTCTACCATTTTTTCGGCCTCTTCTTCAACACGACGCCGTGCTACCACACGTGCGAAGGCAGCTACTGGTTCTTCGGCCACCAGTACGTCGAGCCGAACGACATCAGCGTCTCGTTCGGAGAGAATTTCATATGAAAGCGAAGCGTAGCCAGAAGAAATATTTTTCAACTTATCGAAAAATCCACGCATAAGTTCGCGCAGTGGCATTTCTATCGTCATCCCAATACGTCCGTCGTGATAGGTCTCTGTCGCGAGTGTCTGTGCCTCGTGCTCATACAGGAGTTGAATAAGCGTGCTCACAGAGTCAGGCGGGGTGATAATAATAACTTTCGCCCACGGCTCTTCGATTTTTAAAATATCGCCATGCTCAGGAAACTTTGCGGGCGTATAGATGGTCTCGCGTACGCCATTGGTCCTTGTGATGACGTATGAGATGGTAGGAATAGTCACAACAAGCTTCAAACCAAATTCTCGTTTCAATCGTTCTGTCACGATCTCTAAATGAAGGAGTCCGAGGAAACCGCATCTAAATCCCCTTCCGAGAACACCTGATGACTCCTCCTCAAAAGACAATGAAGAATCAGACAACCGTAGTCTTTCGAGCGATTTCCGGAGGACTGGGAGATCATCCTGGCTTTCTGGATAAATCGAAGCCCACACAACAGGGCGCGGCCTTTCATACCCTTCAAGAGCCATCAAGGAGCCGTGTTTAGCGCCAATAGTGTCTCCTACGGCGACGACACCCGGCTCCTTGATGCCAGTCACAATGTACCCGATTTCTCCCGCCGAAAGAGATTCTGATGGTGTTTCGTCCGGCATAAAAATACCTGTTTCAAGAGAAATAAAATCTTTACCAGCAGCGTGGAATGTAAGTTGCTGACCTTTCTTGAAGGTGCCATCAAACACGCGAAGATAGACTGCAACTCCGCGATGCTTTGAATACGAAAAATCAAAAATAATTCCGCGCGGTTCTTCGTCCTTACCTGACAATGAATCTCTCGGCGGCGGCACGCGTTTTACGATTGCTTCGAGAAGGTCATCGACTCCCGCACCGGTTCTTCCTGAAACGGCGAGCACTTCGTCAGCTCCAACTTGCACCAGAGTCGCAAGTTCTTCTCTGACTTCTGCAACACGCGCTGCCGATGAATCAATTTTAGAAAGGACAGGAATGACGACACATCCTTGCGCTCGCGCTGCAGCAAGCGTGGTTAATGTCTGTGCTTGTACACCCTGGGTTGAGTCCACAAGCAACAGCACTCCTTCAACAGCATGAAGAGCGCGTGAGACTTCATACGAAAAATCTATATGTCCCGGAGTATCGATAAGATTGAGGACGTAATTTGTCTCTCCCGACTTGTAGTTCATGCGTACCGGCTGCATCTTGATCGTTATTCCCCGCTCGCGCTCAAGATCCATTCGGTCGAGCACTTGATCGCGCATCATGCGCGCAGGAATAGTTCCCGTGCGTTCAAGGAGTCGATCGGCGAGCGTTGATTTGCCATGATCAACATGCGCAATAATGGAAAAATTTCTGATATTTTTCGGATTCATGAGTGTGGAGGCTCTTCGATAACAGGTTCTAGAGCGGCTGATTTTGCGTCCTCTCTACGGAGAAGTCTATACAGTGCGCTTGTTACAATACGGAACTCCTCATTTTCTATGAAGTAGAGTGCCGATGCCGCGGCGGCAAGACCTACTATACCCGCAACAAATCCCTGAGTGAACACGGAAATAAGCGTTGTGAGCGGAGCGATACCGCCTTCAAATACCAGAGTGACATAGGCCGCTGCACCTCCGGCAAATGCTCCGACACAGCCATCGATAAAAGAACTGATGAGTGTGCTGCCAAGTCCGGGAGCAATCTTACGAAGGGCAAAAAGTGAAAGTCCTACGAGAAAGAATTGCCCTAGTATGGTTGCGAACGCTAGCAGCAATATCGGTGTCCCAGTCACATCATCAACTTTGAGGAACGACGCCATCGGTTCCACGAGCGTACTATGTGGTAGAGCTAAGAAAACAACTGCGAGAACTATCGTAAATGTCGCTCCTGCTAATTGATACAGTAGCGGCCGCCATGATTGCCGAGCCGCATAAAGAGCTCGCGAAAAAAGTAGTTCGAGCGCGTCCACAACCAAGCCGACGGCAAGTATCGCAAGGAGAGCGGCAGTAAGACGTGTTGCGTTCCAGTCGAATGCACCTGAACCAAGCACGACGCGTACGATATGTGCTCGCAGCACCGCAATGAGACCCAAAGCTGTGACAGACCATAAAATAATGTGTCTGGAACTTGCTGAAAGAATGTTCATGAATTCATCGCGCCGCTCAAGCGATAAAGCTTCTGACAGTGCGGGAAATGCTGCGATAGCGTAGGAGGAGCCGATGAGTGCTAGAGGAACCGCTTCAAGGTTGCTCGCGAATGTGAAAACGGAAATTCCCCCTGCTCCAAGACGCGAAGCGATAGCGGTTAATATAAGAATCATTATTGAGTTTACGCCAAGCGCGAGAGAACGTGGCACGGAATCTCTTACGACCGAAAACATGAGTGAAAATGTAGGAAGACGGAAACGCGGCATGACACCGGCGTTCATAACAACTGGAATGTGAATGCCAAGATATGCAACAGCACCAATCACGACACCAATACCAATACCTGGTAGACCCCACAGTGGATACAGGAGGACCGCCCCGAAAATTATCCCTAGGTTATACAGAAGCGGAGAAAGAGCAAAAAGCATGAAACGTCGATGTACTTGCGTGACACTCGATATGATGCCCGAGAGTCCAAGTAGAATTGGTTGTATGAGTAAAATTCGTGCGAGCAGTAGAAATTCTGTCTGATGCGTTGATACGACGAAATTTGGATACAGAAGCGCTAAAAATTGCGGCATGAACACCGCGAGAACCGCACAGATGAGTCCGCCAACCAGCAACAAAAATAAGGTCGATTCCGAGAGAAGTTGTCGCGTCTTTTCACGATCCATTCCTGCGATACGAGGAATGAGCACGTACGCACTCACGAGCGAGGAGACGAGCGCAAACACGAGGTCCGGCATACGAAATGCCGCGTAGTACAAGTCGAGTACTTGGCCTGCACCAAACGTGTGGGCGAAAATTCGATCCCTTAAGAGAGCGAGTGCCTGTGACGCAAGTGTGAGGCCAGCAAGCAGGTACGCGGCCTGGTGGAGGCCGCGTACTGGAGCCGCGATGCGTTCAAGAATGCTTCGAACCATCCGTTTATTCTAGCTTTTTTCTTCTGTTCTACCAAGCTACAGAAGAGTTTTTATTGCTTTACAGGAGTGGAGGGAAAGGAGAGGAGATTCGCTGGAAATGGATTCTTTCCGGCTTGAAGAGTTGTGAGCTGAGAAGCAACAGTCTTTGCGTTGTCAGCCGACATATCCGCGACGGCTTGCATTTGTTTTAATGCATTTGGAATGTCTCCCCGCTTCGCGTAAACAGCCGAGAGGAAGTAATGGGCGTTAGCAAATTGAGGATTTGCACTAACAGCTGCCGAAAGAGCGTTCGTTGCGCTCGTAAGATCACCTTCAGCCGCGCTCAAAATACCAACCTGAAAAAGAATATTTGGATTATTTGGTGTAAAGTACGCGGCAGCGAGAGCTGCGGCAAGAGCTTCTTTTACATTCCCATCTTGAACTTCAAGCTGCGACAGAAGGAAGATTGCATCGGTATAGTCCTGCTTGAGCGTAATCGCCATTTTGAGGTCATCTTTAGCCGCTTTGATATTTCTGTTTGCAATTTCAAGCTGAGCCATGACAAACGGTATCTGAGGATTAGTCGGACTCAGGGCCTTTCCTTTTTCGTACGCAGTCTTCGCACTATCATAGGCACCCGGTACGGAAAGCGGCACCGCTTTAGCGTAGAGATTGCCAAGCATCATCCAATTTTGATAATCGGAAGGAACAAGACGTGTTGAGGTCATCGCTGCATTTATTCCGGCTGAAAGAGCTTTCTGAAATTCTTGTTGGGCCTGGGCAGCTGACAAATTCGAAGAATTTACAATGCGATCTAGTCGAGCACTGGCGACTACAGCTTCAACTTGATAGGCACTTGCGTTTGGAGCAAATGAGACAGAGTTCTGTGCAGCGTTATCCGCAGCATCGAGATTACCTGATGTGTAGGCTATTCTGGATTTGTTTAACTCGGTCATAGCAATGTAATGACCGACCAATGAATACGCAACCGCCACTGACCCAAGAAGAACGAGAGTGAGCGAGAAGACAATAACAAATCCAAGACGTGGACTACGTGAGAAGACAATCCCCCACTGCTGACCTCCTGCAGCAAAACGAGTCGTTGAAACGAAAAGGCCAGTAAAGACGAACGCTAGTGTGAGTATCACTGTGCTTGGAAGAGCGAAGATTGCGATCGCGAAGAGATACAGTGAACCGACAAACGAAAGTATCGCAACATATCGAACATAACTATCTTGCGGAGCACGTCGAATCAAGACTCTCAGCCCAAACCCGACGAAGAGTAGGAGGAACGCGACCCATGCGACCGCGCCAACAATACCCGTGGTAACGAATGATGTTGGAATAAAACCAATGCCCGACGTGAAATCAGTATTCCAATAAGGAGTTGCATTGAGGGACGCATCACGATTTTTAAGCCATTCAACCCCAAACGTACCAGGACCTGAACCAAAGACTGCCGAAGTTGTATATAGTTTCTGTCCAACAGCAAGCGTCGATTGCCAAGAAGGACGAACGCTGATGATGCTGATATGTAATGAATTTGACATTCGATCACTCAGTGACTGACCCTGACCGCTTATCATCCCACCAATGAGGAAGAAAAGTGTTATGGCAAGTACGGCAAGAGGTACCGTGAACGAGTCATTTCCTTGATCTCCTCCAAGAGGAGCCTCATCAACAATAGTGGTATCGCCGACATCAGAATCTGAAGTGGCGGATTTGCGTTGCATGATCGCCTCGACAAAAAGACCTATGGAGACCAGGGCAACCATAATCCATGTCGGCAATGAATTCGCGATAGCCAAAAGGAAAAGTGCCCCTGCAAGGACAGCTAGCTGCACATAATAGTCGCGTTGCGGAAGATCAAATTCTCGAAGTGTGAGCAAAGCTCCAATGACTCCAAGTCCTAGAATGAATGCGAGATCTTCATATGTTCCGAGAATCGAAAACGAAGGTGAAATAGTGGCTGGGATATATTGTCCGAGGATTACAATCAGTATCTGAAGTGCCACAAGTACTCCGAATACCACACTACTTACTTTCAAGAAAGACTTGTAGTGTTCCGGTCGGCGTAACATAAAAGCTGCAAGTGTTCCGAGACAAGTCGCGGTAAGAATGAAACCGAATGTGTCGGGTTCGAGTGCGCTCCCCCAAAGAGCATTCGTGAATAGCGCTCCTGAAAATATTGAGGAGAGCCCGTACGCAATCACTGGAAGCCATAACACACCGACAAGTGCAAAGGGAGGAAGAATGACATTGCCTCGACCGAGACGCGCGAGGATGTAGGTCGCGAGAGTAATGAGTGCCCCTGCGGAAAGGAGAAATGTTTTAGTAATAACAAACGGAACACTCGCTGATGGAATGTAAATAAAAATTCCTGCGACCAATGTAATTACGAGCACCCAAATGCTTACACTTTCGAGAGAACGGCGCGGTGCGATCATTGAATGTTGCGGAGGCATAAGTACGTCTGAAAATAATATTTGATAATAATAACGTTCAGTATACATCGGTGGTGCCCCTGTCGAGCCATCTCATCCACAGTCAATTTTTATGGTATAGTGCGCACGGACTGAACTAGACGATCGCTCTACGGATAACACCAAGGAGAGGAAAGTCCGAACATGTCCTGCATCAGGATTTCTTAAAAGGAACATCCTTGCAGGAGACAGGTAGCGGGTAACGCCCGTCGTCCGCAAGGACAGAGGTGCCTACAGAGACGTCTACAAGCGAAAGCGCGTAGGCATCCCGCCCCACTTTTTTAAAAAGTGGGGCGGGATGAGCTCTCTGGAAAACCAGAGAGGTGCAACGAACAAATCCTTACCCGCATGCAAGGCCGTGTCCAGCCCCAGTTTTGTTACGCGAGCACTCACGTTTCCTGCTCTCTTCAATAGTAAAAATAGAAAGAGCTATGGTAACCGCGTTCGTTTTACAAAACTGGGGCTGGAAGTGCCGCTCGAGCTACTAAGTAATTAGCAGCCCAGATAAATGATCGTCCACGACAGAATTCGGCTTATCGGTTCAGTCTAAAAAATGCAAAAACCTACGCTCCTGCGTGGGTTTTTGCTTAAACGAAGTGGCGGGAGATAATTTCAGAGGCGTCCGGAACATGACGATGTGAGGCAGAGCAAATTTTTAGCAAAAAATTATGCGGCCTCTGAAATTATTTCCTGCCACAACCCAATTCAGATTATTTCGCACACGCCAGCCGCACACGCTAACTCTTTTTTCATATCTGACTCATCTTGCCGTTCATACGCGTAGAGCTGCGAATAATCAACTTTCGGAAAGCGGGCCATGCGTTCTTCATATTCTTTTTCAGAAATCGTCTCATAGGGAGCAAGACGGTACACGTGATTTGAGCGAGGAAGGAAGGAAAGACCACCAATGATGTCCCAATTTTTCTGAATCCAGTCGATGACGCCAATCCACTCATCTTCACCGACTGAGACCGTTGCTGAAGGATTATGTTCAGTAAAGTTAAGTTTTACTCGCTTCCAGTACTCGAGCTGATCAAGCGCGGTAAGATTGTCCTTAAAGCGTGCCTCCTTTGAATGGTCAGGGGCCTTCACTGGAAATTCAAATACATACGTATTTGCCTCCTCCATCGACTGCCCCACTTCCGGATAATACGGCACGCCCTGGTCACGCATCATCTTGAAAAGCGAATCCGTTGAGCTGATACGAACGCGGCGAATATAATACGGCGCATGGCGCGGATGAATACCCGATGCACAGTTAAAGGTCTGTGAGACCGTGCCCGATGGCTTCACTGCAGTCACTGCCATCGATCGCTCGACACCAAAACGTTTCGCGTAGGCCGCGTTCGTCTCTACTGCCAAGTCGCGCACTTTGCGCATGACCTCAGGCTGACGTGCCACCGGCGAATCCCACTGTCCGGTAACCGACACTCCGAGAAGACGTTCCTCCTTACAATGATCCGTCCATTCTTTAGAAATGTAGCCGAATTTCGTAAGCGTCGATTGGTATGTGCCGAGAATTGCGGCGAGTCGCACTTTGCGCAGAAGCGTTGCTTCAGTGTCATTTGCACGCGCAATGACTTCTGAAAGATTACAGAATTGCTTTGATTGAAGAATAATTTCCGCGCATGGATTGGTGCCGATAGACCCACGAACAACACCATCCTCTCCTATAAAACCAATCTTCTTGAAATGATCGACACGGCGCTTCGGAAAAGTTACTGCAAGAGATCCGCGATTGAAGATACCTCGTTCGCCGGCACCGCTCTTCATGAGTGCAACCCATTCATCCATGAGCTCGGCATTTGTTGGCTGCATTTCATATACCGCCGAGTTGTTTGCGACTGAACGATGAGGATCCGTCATGTAGAATTGACCTTTTTTAGCATCGCGCATCTCGACATCATCCAAGTCAGAGAGTGAAATCATCGCGGTGCGCCGGACTCCCCCAGCGACCACGCATTCACCGATCTTACAAATGAGGTCGTGAGCATCGATGGTACGCAACCGGCGTCCCTGACGAGCAAGAACTCGTTCGCGAGCAAATGCAAGTAGCGAGCGTAGCGGTTCAGGACCAGATGCTTTGCCGCCCATAGTCTTCAATCGTGCTCCCGCCGGACGAATTTGAGAAAAATCGAAATCAATATCTTTGCCGGAATACCATGTTGTGAGTCCCATAGTAAGAGCCTCGCACCAACCCTCTTTCGAATCTGCAATTACATGTATCGGCAATTTCTTTCCCATCTGCTTCATGATTTGTGGAAGCTGTTCAATGTTCTGACTCTCAACTGCAAACCCAACTCCGCATCCTTGCATTGAGAGATACATAATTTCTGCAAAATCCTGGAGCTTCACCGGTGCGGTAAACGTACAATTATACGCACAGGTGTTGCAGCGACGCGCCGCTTCGCCCGAAAATTGCATGAGACGCATCGATGGCATCACTTCTTGTTTCAAAATTCCCATACGTACTTCTGCATACTCTTTCTCGGTAAGTTTGTTACCAAGATTTTCGCGCATGAAGTTTATATAACGGTCGACAGTTTCAATCCATGTCTCTCGCCGACCCTCTTCCGGAATCCATTTCGCGTACGTGCGGAGATAGACGAACTCACCAAGCGCATTTCCTTCAAAATATTTTTTACTTTCTTCAGAAAGTTTCTTCACATGCTCAGGAATTTCTATATGTGATGCGCGCAACTGTGCTCGCTTGTCGCGATAGAGAATGTACGCCTTCGCGGTCTTCACATAATCATTCAAAATAAGATATTTTTCGACAGAATCTTGAATACCTTCAACGGTTGGAAGAAAACTCTTGTATTTTTTTGCAAAACGTCCAAGCTCCCCTGCTACTTGATGCGTGATGAGGTTCGCATCATCCTGATCTCCCTCTTCTGCCGCAGTCATTGCCTTCCACACAGCTGCTGCAATCTTATCGAAATCAAATGGAACGAGTCGTCCATCGCGCTTCTCAATATTAGGAACCATTTCACGATAGCGGAGTGTTTCTTTTGAGACCGGTGGCTCTACTGCCTTCGGAGTGGTGGCAACGAGGGCCTTTGTGTGCACGTGAGCTTTTACGGTCTTGGTCATAAATGAGCAATTAATAATCTATAAATAATTTTGACTACTTCTTACCAACAAGTTTACTCCTGCTACAGAAAAATATACCTGTGGATAGAGTTATTCTGAAACGCTTGGAATATTTTTCAATAGGAGCGGAGTCCCGGTTGCTATTCCATGTGCGCGAGCAAAGCCAGCTGAAGTCTCGAGGACATAGCGTGCAGGGGTACTCGGATAAAAGACATTTGGATAACTTGAGGTTGCGACATCCTGAGCCGTCCAAATCACCTGCCCCCGCTCATTCAGCCAGAAGATATCGATGGGTATGAGCATATCTTTCATCCAGAAGCCATAGGTATCGTCCTTAGCAAAGACAAACAGCATTCCTACGTCACTTTGGATACTTTCTCGGCCGCCGAGACCGCGTGCCTTCGCCACTATTGATGTCGCATACTCGATCTTCAAGGACACTCCGCCGAAATAAAGGACATCTGGTCGCGGATCAGATGTCTTATATACAAAGAAGACGGTTACACCGACAATGATACTCACGACAAGTCCTATGTATAAATAGCGCATCATATGGGTTAGTAACTCCTCCTCACGACTGCAGTGCCGTGGCATATATCCATACATTAGATGCTACCACGCGACCTTATCCGAAGGACCCGAAACTCTTTAATTTTTACCCGGCAAATAGTACCGGAAATGAGGTGAGATTTTTATACCTCCTGTATAATCATCCGATCATGAAAACAGATAGAAAAATAATCATCGGCTCACGCGGTAGCGCGCTCGCACTCAAGCAAGTGGATATCGTGAAAGTCGCACTCGCAGCCGCTAACCCCGCCCTGACATTTGAAGTGCAAATCATTACAACGCGCGGCGATGTGAACCAAAACCCTATTCCGCTCGGCGCGATCGGCAAAGGCTGGTTCACAAAAGAAGTAGAACAGGGGTTGAGCGATGGATCAATTGACCTTGCAGTGCATAGCCTCAAAGATATGGCTCAAGAAATGCCTGTGGGACTCTGCATCGGCGCGTATCTTCCGCGCGAAGACGCGCGCGACGCACTTATCACCAAACACGGACAACCTCTTGAAGAACTTTTGGCTGGCGCGGTGGTGGGTACCGATAGTGCGCGACGACAAATACAGATGTTGGAACTGCGACCGGATGTCGTTATGCAGAGCCTGCGCGGGAATGTACTAACTCGACTTGAAAAACTTATGTCGGAAAATTATGATGCCATCATACTCGCGGCCGCAGGACTCAAACGACTTGGGTTGGAGCATAGGATCACACGTTATTTCGAACCGAATGAAATGACACCTGCACCAGGTCAAGGAATACTTGCCGTTCAAGTTAGAGAAGACAACGCGCCACTCCGGGAGATGCTCCGATATATAAATGATATAGACGCTGCACAGATAGCTAGCATCGAGCGATCCTTTTCAGAGACGACTGGCGGCGGATGTAAGTCCCCTACTGGTGCATACGCATTCCGCGAAGGGAACGAATACCGACTGATTGGCATGGTTGCGACCGATAACAAATCGGTTCTGCGTGACGAGATGCGTGTCCCCTTCGGCAAAAGCGCTGAGTTAGGAAAGACGCTTGCGGAAAAATTGTTACAGCAACTTGCTGGTCATGGGAAAAATATTTGAGGCGCAAATACGCGTGAGGCGCAAAAAATTACCGCCACGATCTGCTGCCGCACTTACCCGCCTTGAGACGTATGATTGGATACTGTTTACGAGCAAACACGCTGTCGCTTTTTTTGATCGGGAGTTGCGCGCACGACACGTCACGCTCCCCAAACGGCCCCGTATTGCGGCGGTAGGCCCGAATACGGCGGAAGCTCTTCGCACCCTTAAACTCTCCGTGCACACGGTTTCTAAGAAGATAACTGCGAACGATTTGCTCAAGAAATTAAGGAGTGTCGAAGGGAAAAGTATTTTATTTCCCCGTTCAGCCATCGCGCCCCACGATGCTGTGAGCACTCTTCGTGGCAGAGGTGCGCGCGTAACTGTGCTGCTCCTCTACACCACCGAAGCGGCGCCACTCTCAAAGATCGACAAGTACGCCCTTCTGCAGGGTGCCTGCAGTAAGATTTTGTTCAAAAGCCCGTCTGGAGTTGAGGGACTTATGGGCCAGCTGAGTCCCGCGGAACGTCGCGTGGTACAAAAAATACCCGCCCTATGCATAGGACCCACCACGGCCGCAGCGGCTCGGGCAGCGGACTTTAAAAAAGTGAGCTACGATATACTATAATTACACCATGTCCTACCACAGTTATATATTTCTCGATGTCGAGCCGAGTATTTGTAAACTGTCGTCGGCGAAACTGAAATCAGCAAAAAAAGCATTCGCCGCCTGCGTGAAGAAGAACTCCGACGTCCGTACCCTCTCGTACGCGACTCTCTTGATGCGACCGAATACGCGCTTTATGCTCTACTTCCGCGCAGAAACGCCGGACGCCATACAGCTCTTGATGCGCGATCTTTTACGCACCCCGCTCGGCGCCCATCTGCGCATCACCTACACGCTCTTCGGCAAGCCGCGTCCTTCGCAGTACAATCCAAATCATCCGCCGAAAGAGAGCGTGCCGGACGAACCGCATCGCTATCTCGTAGTCTACCCTTTTACGAAAACCATAGAGTGGCATCTGCTCCCTTATGAGGAGCGCATGAATATAATGAAGGGTCATGTCGATGTGGGACGGAAATTCAGCTCGACCATATCTCAACTGCTCCTGCACTCGTTTGGCATCGACGATCACGAATTCATCGTCTCGTACCAAATGGACGCGCTCGATGATTTCCAAACCCTCGTCATGGAACTGCGAGGCACGGCGGCGCGGAAGTACACGAAGAACGACTTGCCCATTTTTACCTGCATTCATATGCCACTTACCGAAGCGCTCGACATGATATGACCAACCCCGTGAACGACGGCATCTTTCTAAAAGCGTGCCGCGGCGAGAAAGTAGAGCGCATTCCGATCTGGTTCATGCGCCAGGCGGGCCGATCGCTTCCCGGATACCGGAAACTGCGCGAGACGCACGACGTTCTCACCCTCACCCAGACGCCCGAACTCGCGGCACAGGTCAGCATGGAACCGGTCGAACGCCTTGGCGTCGATGCGGCAATCTTGTTTGCCGACATCATGCTGCTGCCGATCGCAATGGGCGTTGAGGTGAAAATCGTGGAGGGGGTGGGACCCGTCATCGATAAACCCATCGAGAATCCTGACGCTATCGTCCGACTCAAATCCTTTGATCCAAGGAACATTGCGTTTCTGCAAGAGACGATACGCATCTTGCGCTCCAAGCTCGAGGTGCCGGTCATAGGATTTTCCGGTGCGCCGTTCACGCTCGCGAGCTACCTCATCGAAGGCAAGCCGAGTCGCACCTGGCTGGCCACGAAGCGATTCATGTTGGAGCACTCCGAAGCATGGTATACGCTCATGACCCTCCTATCAGAGGCGATTGTCGCCTACCTGCATGCCCAAGTGGAAGCCGGTGTGCAAGCCATTCAACTGTTCGACAGCTGGGTCGGAGCACTTTCACCGGCGGAGTACCGCCAGTATGTATTGCCGCACATGCAGCGCATTTTTTCAGCACTCAAGAACGAGAAAGTGCCGCGCATCCATTTCGGCACCCACACGGCAGGCCTCCTGAGAGACTTTGCGGATGTCGACTGCGAAGTGATCGGCGTGGACTGGAGGATCGGTCTTGCGGATGCGAAAGACCGCATTGGCGGCAAAGCACTCCAGGGCAATATGGACTCAGCAATCCTCCTCGCACCCTGGGAAACGATACAGGAGACCGTCGATAGCATGTTGAAAGAAATCAATCCGAAACAAGGCTATATCTTCAATCTTGGACATGGTGTACTGCCAGAAATAGACGACCAGAAACTCAAAAAACTCGTTGAGTATGTTCATTCAACATAGTAGGAAGGAGATTTTTGCTTTATTTCGTTTCCAAATGAATAACTTCTGTCACGATGGCCTTTATAAATTCTGGATGAGTATTCCTTGACGGTGTGCGCTGCAATGTTACACCCAATTTTTCAGCTTGTCCGAACAAAACTATGTCCAAATCATAAAGCAACTCCAAATTATCTGTTACGAAACCAATTGGACATATCGTCACTTGTCGTAAACCTCCTTCTGCAAGTTTTATCAAAATATCTTTTACATCTGGCCCAAGCCAAGATTCATCTGTCCGTCCAGCGCTTTGAAAGGCAAGTTCCCACTTCAATGAAGGTCCACATTTCTCTGCAATAAGCCTGCTTGTCTCAAATAGCTGGTCTCTATAAGGGTCTCCCGATTCCAGTATTCTTACCGGCAAACTATGCGAAGTGAAAACGACAATTCCTTTTGGTTTCCCTAGCTGTTCCGTTATGCACGTAATCAAGTGTGGATTTTTATGCCAACTCTCTACAAATCTTAATTCAGGATGATAGTCGAGGTCATCCATTGCTTTTTGAAGTTTACGTTGGTACTCTCCTATGCTCATCACCGAATAGTGTGGGGTTAATACCAACGCAACTATTTTAGTTATTCTATCCTTCATCATTTGCTGAACGGTATCTTTTATTTTTGGTTGTGAGTGTTTCATCCCCATATACACTCTATATATTCCGGGACGAAGTCGCTCTAACTCTTCCTGTACTTTTTCAGTCTGTAGTCTGGTAATTCTGATAAGCGGGGTTTGCCCTCCGACCCGTCGATATCTCGACTCTATTTCATGAATCAATTCTTCCGATGGCGCACGACCGGCTCGAATATCAGTATAAAATTCTCTGACATTTTCGAGACGCTCGGGACTTCCGTACGCCGTGAGTAATACTCCTGTCGTGGGTTTATTTTTAATATTCATGTATGATTGACGCATTATATCTATAATTCATGATTATTGAATCTATAATTCATTTTCTTCATATCGGAGCTGCTATTACTTGGATTGGAGGTATGGCGTTTTTCTTTACCACTCTCATCCCCGCTTTGAGGTCGAATCTCCAACCTGTTGAGCGTGTACGAATAATGAGTGCTGCGGGAAGAAGATTTAAATGGATTAGTTTTGCAAGTATAGGAATTCTGATCGTAACGGGTGTCGCTAAAGTGCACGAAATCGCCATCAATGATTCCCCCAGTAGTATTTTTTGGAACGTCCTGTGGGTGAAAATATTTTTGGTCGTTGTAGTAGTGATATTAAGCTATGTTCACGATATGGTGTGGGGACCACGGCTTATTACTCCACGTCCGGGTGAAGATATAGAAAAAGTTCGTTATCGAGTTCGATTACTGGCAAGAGTCCATTTTGCTATTCTAATTGTTATCGTCATGTTTGGAGTTATCCTTCTTCATCTCCATAATTAGATAGTGCAAATGATCTAAACACCATCGAGATCAGCCAGCATTTGATTTTTTGAATCCTGTTGCAAATATCTGCGCATAATGTAACTATGCCCCTTGAAAGTCCTTTTACTTGCAACTCATCATATTGATAAGGAGGCTGATGATGCCTATGGCAAAAACCGTTTCGACCCGGGGAAAAGTGCAACGCAAAACCCGACTGCCACCTCAGAACAAAACACAAGTGGTCACACAAATGACCGAGGAGGAAAGAATCGCCGCTCGCAACAAGATCGTAGAAGAGAACTCTGGTTTGGTGGGCAAGGTAATAAATGACAGATTCACTCGTGCGATAGGTAAATTCGAGTACCGGGATCTGTTCCAGTATGGAAACGAGGGACTTATCACGGCCGCTGAGAAATTTGATCCATCAAGAGGGTGCCGGTTTTCGACTCTTGCATATTGGTGGATACGCCAATCTATCTCACGGGCGATTGAGGACGAAGGTGATCTTATTCGTTTGCCTGTGCATGTACATGCACAACAAAGAAATGTTCGGAAAGCGGAGGGGGCCTTGAAAGAAAAGCTTAGACGCAATCCCTCACTCGAGGAAATAGCCCAGGAAGTAAGGATGTCGAAGGCAAACGTCAGGTTGGCATATATGTACTTAAAATCGACAACTGTGTGGATCGATCAGGACGTTAGACGCCACGATAACAAAAAGACTTCCGGGCTCGGGGAATTCATCCCGGACCCAGCACAAATAAACCCTGAGATATGGGTTACAGCCCGGGAGGAACTCAGGAGCTCGATGCACAACATCACATTCTTGAGGCGCGATGCTGAAAAACTCGGTGTGTCAGAGCGTGATAAGAAAATATTCGAGATAGTTTTTGGTCTCGATGGTTCAGGTGAACATCAAAGGCTTGCAGCGGTCGGGAAACCACTCGGACTCACGAGGGAACGCGTCCGCCAAATCATCGAGAAGATCCTGAGAAGAAATGCTGAGTGCAACGGTCCTAACATGAATACGAAGCTGATGAAGGAAGAACTTGCACGCGTCGAAGAACTTATGCAACTCACCTCATCGACATGAGTCGAGTACCCCGGAGCCGCTTGGAGAGCGGCTCCGTTTTTATTTATTCTGGATTCGGCGGGTGGAATGCGTTAGTGTCGCGCCTACGGCGCGACCCCATTTCGGGTTCAAAAAACGATTTCCAATTTTGGCGTGTATTGGACAAAGTTCGAATGTATTTTGAGCAAAATCCGAACGATGAATGAATCGTTCCGCCACTGCCTCGCAGAGCCTCGGCAACCCCGAAAGAAAAACACTCCTTGCATTTCTGATTTGGCGGGGGTGAAATTTTTCTTGAAAAAGGAAAGGGTGTTTTTCTTTCGGGGTTCTGCCCTCCAAGTATTCGAGCAAGGGCGGTGCCGTTATCCACAGGACTGCATTAGGGTTCAGTAAAAATTCATAAC
>JAHFMQ010000041.1 GCA_023267775.1 Candidatus Kaiserbacteria bacterium
CTATTGCCGGCACCATTACCGAGATGCCTGTATTCAGTTTCCTAGTCGCAGATCTTCATGCGCATGTCTGGGGTATGCTCACCGCACTTCTTGTGCTCGCGATAGCTTTTTCATTTTGGTGTGATAAAGGTGCAACAAAGTTACCTACCGCAAATAAATATTTCTGGGCGCTCGCGTTTGCGCTCGGTATGGCCTACATGGTGAATTCCTGGGACGCGGTTACGCTCGGAACACTCGCAGCGCTCATTATCGTACTGAAATATCGCCACGATTCGTGGGTACATATTTCCGCCGCTGTGGTTTTGCTCGCAGCAGTAGCATATGTCGTGGCACTGCCTTGGAGCATTACGAACCATTTGCCGCTTCAAGGAGTCGGATTCGTGCATGGCAGTTCGAATATCTGGCAGTGGCTTACGTTCTGGGGTTCAATTGTAACTATTATTGTGGTGTTTGCTTTGAGATACGCGTGGGTGCGTAGAAAAGTGCATGAACATGCTGACGTGCTGTTATTTGTCGGCACAATCATGGGTGTAGGTGTTTTATTTCTCGCATTGATCGAAATCTTTTACATGAAAGATATCCTCATCAATGGCGAATGGTATCGCGCAAATACCGTGTTTAAGGTGGCAACGCAGGTTTGGATTTGGGTTTCCGTGTTTGCCGGCCCACTCTATCTCTGGTTGTACCAGTCGTTCGCATATCGGCTGACGAAAATTATAACCGCTCTTTTTCTCATCATATATCTCTCAATCGGCGCTGTGTATCCATCAATTGCAATTTCCCAAGCCTTCACCGGCAGCCATACATTCATTGGTGTCGATCATGGACTTGATTGGTGGAAAAATGAATACCCAGATGATTATGCTGGCTACCAGTACTTAAAAAGTGTGCGAGATCTATTACCTCTGGACCAGCGGTTAAAAAATATTGTCGAAGCGGAGGGAGACAGTTATACCGACGTGTCTCGATTCTCAGTTTTTCTTGGTTGGCCGACTATTGTCGGCTGGCCGGTGCATGAATGGACGTGGCGCGGGAGCTATGATGCCGTCGGCAAGCGTCGCGACGAAGTGAGAGAAATATATACCGGAACCGACACTAAACGTACGCAAGATCTCTTAGATAAATACAAAATCAATTATATTATTTTAGGAGCCGTCGAACGTAATCGGTATGGTGCCGTTATTCAAGAGACTAAGCTTCGTTCTCTCGGGAAAGTCGTTTTTAATCAGGGCAGTATGATCATTATCAGCACTCGTTAGAAAGAGAATTTTTCGTAGTGTATGTGATGGGCGTCAAAACCCAAACCTTTTAGATGTCCTACCATGAGGTTCATCATGACAGGAGGGCCGCACAGATACACTTCTCGCGTATAGAAATCAGGCGCGAGCCGAACAATTTTTTCTTTATCAATAAACCCAGATTCATAACCGGGAGTCGGTGTTCCAAGAATATGACGCACAACGATTGTGGGCGCATACTCGTGAATAGCGTCAAGTTCTTGCTTAAATGTGATGTCGCGCTCGCTCTTATTTCCGTATAATAAAATGGCATCTTTTTTTTCAAAAGCCAAAGTTTCAAGCATGGCACGGATGGGAGTGATACCGATGCCGCCGGCAATAAAAAGAAACTTCTCCCGATCAGCGCGCTCTTCAGTAAATAGACCTAGAGGTCCATCTACGATAACGTGCGTGCCCGGCTGTAGCGTGGCAATTTTTTTTGTGTAATCTCCGAGTGCTTTGATGGTCAAACGTATAGAATTACCATTATAGGCAGCAGAAAAAGAAAATGGGTGCGTATACCACATGTCTTTTCTCAAAACGGTTATGTTGATGTACTGCCCAGCCTCAAATATAAAATGCTCCATGTTTTTCCCGGATATATATATCGACCACGTATCGTAGGTTTCCTGGACTACTTTCTCGACGATAAAACGATGGTAGGCGAATCGGACGAGTGGTCGGACAAAACGATAGGTAAGCATCAAACCGAACACACCGAAATTAAGAACGTACCAATAATACAGCGGCCATCCACCCTGAAGGTCTCCCGTACCAAGTTGGTGCTTCACGGCGAGTCCAATAGCGAGATAGGTCAGTAGGTGAGTAAAATACCATGTCTCATAGCGTAATTTTCTCCGTACGATCGCTATCGATATAAAAATGACGAAAATAAAAAGTACCACTGAAAAAAAAGAAAGGAAAACTCCATTTTTATTTGCGAGAAAATCACCAAATTGGGAAAGATACGAGACGCCATACGACTGCGCGTAGCCCACGGTTAGCAGTAAGGGGTGAATAAGCAAAAAGGTAACTACTGAGTATCCAATGAATCGGTGCAATTTATTCAGGCGGTCAAAACCCCACAAATGTTCAATCGGTCGTATCCGACCGATGAGAATTAGTTGGGTCAAAATGAAATATTCAGCCAGCAGTCCTGTAATTCTTCCAAGCGCAATAATCAGGTTCCCATCGGCAGGGTTTTGAATATAATAGTGTGATTTCGACCACCATAACCAGAAAATAACGATGATGTTTGCGAAAAAAATAAAAAACACTAAAAACTTTTTTATGGTTATCGTAGATGGTCGTGCGAAATGGAGTCCCATAGAAGATTTACTTGCCACCAAAGGAATTTTTCAATTTCTCCCAGAAAGTATGATTTCCCAAGTTAACCGCAATGATCTTTCTGTCTGCTCCTCCCGGCTCAAAATACAGCACAAGACCACTAGCATTTTTAGGGACTTCGAAACCAACTTCTTCTCGTAAGATGTCGTGGGGCGAAATCGGACCAGAAAGGACATTACCTTCGCTTATCACCGCAGTCTCACTGTACACATTGCCCGAAGCATCTTTCACATAGAGAGAAAGAAGAGGAATAAAATCAAATACCTTGTCGCCCGTATTGTTTATAACAATCGTCGGTATTAAGAACTCATATCCTGGCCGTGGGAGCAATGGGCCTGCTCCTTGGGGATCATAGCGAAGTTTTTCAACTAGGAACGAAAGATTCTCAGCGCGCACTTCTTCTCCGAGCGAATGCTCGACGAAAAGATTTGTATTGCGCTGCTCCCTCCCAAACGTTCCGGCGTACCATGTGACGCCAATAGCAAATACAATGAAGAGTAGAAAAACCACTCCAGATATTTTTGGTTTTAAAAGAACATTTTTTATATGGTGAGATATGCTCATAACATTATTTTATTGGAATGGTCCAATGTAATAAGCCTGCAGGACGTTGTTGAGTGCCGAATTTGAATGACGATGTCCTCCGCTGTTGTTAATAAAGACATCATAAATATCTCCTCCACAGTATGGCACGATAACGTCTCCTCCCGGGTGATTGCTACTACCATTCGCGACATAGTTCGTTATGTTGTAAGCCTTATTAGTTGGACTGCGGAGATAAACCCAACAATTAGCACGCGAATTGTGCGGAGCAATATCCGCAGCTGTACAAGCTCCGCCGCTTCCGCAACCGGAAGGCGGAGGGGTTGGTGTGGGCGTGGGCGTTGGAGCGGACACCGACACGGTTGTATTTTTTGTGACGGTTCCACCCCCGCCCGTACATGCAAGAGTATACGTAGTGCTTATCGTTGGGCTGATTGATTGCGTACCGGAAGTTGCTTTTGCTCCCGACCATCCTCCTGAGGCTGTGCAGGAATTTGCGTTGGTTGATGACCACGACAGGGTTGAAGACTGTCCTGAAATTATTGAAGTTGGGTTTGCTGAAAAAGTAGACGTCGGTGCGGGAGTTGGTGTCGGCGTTGGGTTCGATGTTGGGATAGGCGTCGGATTTGCAGTAGGAGTTGGTGTCGGCGTTGGGTTCGATGTTGGGATAGGCGTCGGATTGTTCGTTGGAGTGGCAGTCGGGTTTGTCGTCGGTGTCGCGGTTGGAGTAGGTGTAAGGGTTCCCGTCGGGACCGGTGTCGCTATAGGGGCTCCCGCTCCGGGAGTTACATTGTTGCAGTAGGTTGAAGTCCAAATACCATTCGATCCATGCGCCTGGTAACAAGCAAACGTTGTACCTTGTGGCCACACAATAGAATGTCTACCGCTACTGAGTGTAACGGATAAATTTGATACAAGATTAGTGGAATAACGTATCGCCGATGGAAGTCCGCTAATACTTACCGTGGCGCCATTTGCATCCGTCGTTACACCTATAACTTCTGAAGATGCAGTTGCCGGGGTCACATTATTGCAGTACCTCGGGGTCCAGATCCCATTTGTTCCTTGAGCTTGATAACAAGCAAACGTTGTACCTTGTGGCCACACAATAGAGTGCCTTCCACTCACAAGCGTGGTTGGTAGATCAGACACAAGATTAGTCGAGTAGCGTATCGCCGACAGGACGCCCGTGACGGCCATGTTCGCACCATTTACATCAGTTACCACACTCGTTACTTGAGCTGCGACGCCCACGGTTCCTGTGGAAACAATTGTCGGAATTGGTGTTGATCGAGGTGTCGGTCGCGGGGTAGTAGACACGGGTTTAGGAGTCGGAGTTGGTTTAATAGTAGAAGTCCCATTTCCAGCGAGACTTATTTTACTTACATCGGCGTTTACAGTAGGGGAACTATTTCCGGCACTGTCGTAGGCGACTATGGTATAGGTATGTGAAGCTACCGAGGAAAGAGGAGTATCAATGTAATAAAAATTATTTGTGGTGGTTCCTATTTCATGACCATCTTGCAAAATCCGATACCCGGTAACGGCAGTGTCGTCGTGTGAACTCGTCCACTTGAGACTTATCTGATTCTGATTGATAGCCGAAGCTATAAGACTTGTTGGTGATGTTGGTGACTGCGTGTCTTTCGAAGCGGTTGAGCCCTGTGTGGTGGCCGGTAGTTGTGTTGGAATCAATGTTGCTTGAGTAACTTGAGATGTCGGGGGGTTTGCTTGCAGATCTGGCGGAACATACGTCTCTTTGACGTATACGCCCCATCCCATTATTAGGATCATTACAAATGCTGCACTATAAAATATTCTCATGAATGGAAATGTTTTTGCGCCAAAGTACCAACTTTTTACTTCGATATCAGTATAAATCATCTAGCAAAATATGGGTGGTACAGGTGTGGATGCAGGTTTACTAGCGGACGGCGAGAATGCCCCGCCCCTTTGGAGCGGGGATGAATCGCCGCCCCGCAATTCCCGCGCCGCGGCTTTGTGCGGCATACGCGGGTTGTGGCCGTGCGCTCGGTGGAGCGCACTTTGTCTAGCAAAACACCACGGTAGCCGCCTGCCCAATGCCCCGTCAGCTCTGCTGCGGGGATGGGACAGGCGGCTTGTTTTACCTACCGATATATGAGACGGTATAAACTTGAATTCCTTACGTAATCACTGAGAGGCAACAAAGATCCCGACGATAGGATATTTCCTCCTAATGATATCGCCTCCGAATATGTGAAGCTCTCGAGAAGCGTCTTTCCCAGCGATGCTGTGGTAGGTGCCTCCTGGAACATAAAACGATTTTCCTATAGTAACGTCATACACGTATCCATCTAACGCTACGTAAATAGGGAGGCTATCGTTTCCGCCGTTATATTTGGCCAGAGTTGCAGAGGTATATCTGGGAAGATTGTCCGGCACGACGGGAGGTTTTGAAACACGGAAAAATAGAAAATAACTCGCAATTGCTGCAACAAGAATTGCCGCCACCACGCTATAAAGTATGAATGTGCGTCGTTTGTGCATACTTTCAATTCTAACAGAAAAGCTTTGTGGCTCGTACGTAGCCACAAGTGTTGTGATTAGTGAAATGGTAACGCCGCCACGTGGGGACGTGGCGGCGGGTGGGACACTACATTTTGAACAGTTGAAGGACCGGTGGTTTGAGGGACTTCACCTCCATGATCCCTTGTGCTGCAACGACAATGTGCCGGTGGCCATGTTCCATTGCCTCGGACGGTATGTTTTTGTCAAAAGAGTAGGGTAACAGCACGAGCGTTGGCTGATACCTGTAGCAATCTTCCGCATGTTCCTTGCTGTCCTTAGGTGCTGTGGGTATGAAGTCAATTGTTTCAGGATTCCCGAGGTCATGATACAGAGTCGACAGTTCTCCGGGCAGCAGATGTCCTTCCTCCTGATTCACCAGCAATAAACGATACATTAATGACCTCCTTTGTTTTTTTATTTACGAATATCAGCAAAAGTGCTCTGCGGC
>JAHFMQ010000067.1 GCA_023267775.1 Candidatus Kaiserbacteria bacterium
TATCTGCATTTCGAACTCAGCCCGCCTGTGCCGCCTTCGCACTCGCTTCTTTTGCCTTTCGGTCAACATGGTAGTGATAAAGAAACGTAAGAAGCACCGCGCGAACCTCTTCGTTCGTGTTAAAATCGTTTTCTTCTGTCGCTCTTTCACCCTTCTCCCACAGTTCCCATATTTTATCGTCGAGCTGAAACTCGTATGCCGTACCGTCGGGAAAATCGATCTTGATCTTTTTCCTTACATCAAAAATATCGAGTAACATAGTAGCAATTTCAGTGTTCGTAAGAAAATTTGAGTATGCTGCAATGCGGTCATTCCTTTCGTACCAGCGATAAAAAAATGCCGCGGGTGATTCGATGCCCTTTGGCATCGGCTTACCCTCCTGTCGGCGTCTTTCGAACGCATTAATAACCTTCTGCTTTTGCAGAAGAAACTCATCTCTCTTACTGTATATATCTTCTTCGACTTTCCTAAGGGTCGCTATACCGCGCTCGGCGTAATCAAAAATTTGCTGCAGATGCGGGACTTGGTCGATCGTTTTGTCTTTTTCTAGATACTTTCCCATCTTTCCTTTGAGGACTCCAATGAGAATAGAAAGTTCATCAAGTTTTTGCGTATCAAGCTTGCCGACCACGGCATCCATTTGGCTCTTCATGCCTCGATCTGTCGTGTGAAAATCATACAAACCTGCAGCTGTACCTGCCTTGAGAACTCCCTCTTTTTCCAGCCACTTATAAATATCTGTTTCTCCTTCGCTTGCGGCAATGAGAGCTGCCTGATGAAGAATATGTTGCAACGCTATTCGAAAAAGATTTGCTCTAAAGATGTCGAGAGTCGCTCCCGGAGAAGTGTCCTCAAAGCGTACTGGGGTTTGCAGAGCCACATTTCGCACATCGTCATCCCCCCCTCCTTCCGCGCGCACTTTTTTTCGCATCTCCATACAGGTCTTGAGTGTGTCGACGCTCGTTGTAACGCGAGGTCGATAGGAAGAGTGCATGGGACCTAGGATGATTTGTTTGCCATCAATCGTGATTACAATTTCTCCGCCAGATCTGTCGAAATGGTTTGCCCCACCGTCGAAACAGACCTTACTTTGCACATCGAACTGCTTGCGATCAGGTGCAGTCGCTCCCGGCGGCTGGCTCGATGGAAGAGTGTGGCGAATGGTAGATCTTGTGGAAATTTGCGGCAGTTGTCGACCTCTGTCGTCCTCTGCAGTTAAACGTTTCCCAAAGGCCATGTCGCCAGTCGCGCTCAGCACATTCAGAAAGTCATAACGTATATGAAGATTGTTTTCGCTCTTCACAAGTGCGCCGCAGACAAGACCGTTATCGTCTTGAGGAAGTGAGATGGAATAGTGGGATGCCTGCGTTCGCCACATGTTCCACCCAAAATCACGAATCATGTCTCGCGCCGCATTGGGACCAGAGTAGTTAAACTTGTTTTCGGCAATTTGCTGGAGTGTGGATTGAATTGTTTTGTAGTGAGCTCCCTCTTTCGTAAGTAGTGTATCGATGTACTCAACCATGAGTTTACTCAGCATGAGATTAAGTGCTTCTATATATTTAAAAACCTGGGCGATCTCGGCAGGAACATGGGGTGCATCTGCTGCAAAAAGAAATGTCCGATCCGGATCTCTGCCAGGTGTTACGAAAGTTGGGGTGAATCCGGACCAATCGAGTACAAAGTTTCCCTCTTCCGCTTCTTTACATAGTCTTTCGAGAAGTGTTGTCGACTGACGTTCAAGGTCTTTGATTGTATCGACGGCATCGGGCGACTGCTCTCGCATCATTCTGAACGCTTCCGTCATACCGTCTACCTGCTGCGTGTAGGCGCGGTCAATAACAAGGTGTTTGGTCTTAGGAGAAAGAGAAGCAAGATCCATGATACCCATTTCAAACTCTATACCTTGTTTTGCCCCTTTGCGTGCATACTTCGAAAGATATTTCTCAATCGTTGTGCGCTCCTCCTTTGTTACTACGTCTGGCCTTCCGCGCGTTAGCAAAACTACAGAGACTTCCTTGCGCTGAGCCTCTAGATCGTCGGTGCTGCGCGGATGGTATTCATTTGTTTCACCGAGAATATCGCTCACCATTTCCCTTCTGCGAAATTTCGATGCCGGTACTATGGCGCGATATTTAACTCGATCCGGATTGATATCCCTGCTTGGTTCAAAATCGAAATACCACGAACCTGTTTCTCGATTGACTCGCAGGCGCCCACATTTCCCAAGTCCGCTAAATTGTTTCCGCAATTCCCTTGGATGCTGGGGCATGCTCTCTGCCTTCATGTCTTCCTTTAACTTCGGCGCAGAAGGCTCTTTAAGCACTCCGCGCTCTGAAGTTCCTGACATACATACGAGTATACATGGAGCAACGACGCTTCAAAAAACACCCCGATCTGGGGTGTTTTGTGATTGAAAACTCTGTTCTGGCGGCGACCTACTCCCTGCCGGCAGGTCGCCTCAAGAGGGCTTTCCGCCAGCTGGCGGATGCCGTGTCCTAAATAGTAGAAATTTGCTCGAATCCCTTGTGCTAGCGCCGACCTACTCTCGCTTTTCAACTACCATCGGCGCAGGCGGGCTTAACTGCCGTGTTCGGAATGAGAACGGGTGTATCCCC